>JBEIGW010000057.1:0-12419 GCA_040381655.1 Deltaproteobacteria bacterium | reverse complement strand
TGACGAATCCGTCAAAAAGCCTCTGGATCTCATTGTGCATTTCGGCGTTTTCAAGAGCGATGCCGGCTTGTTGTGCGACGATTTCTGCATATTCAAGATCGCGCTCATGAAACGGTAGGACTTGGTCCTTAAAATCTTGAGGGCTACTCAGATCAGCTTGCCAATTTCTTTTGCGATTAATGAGTTGAATAACGCCAATGATGCGGTGGCTGATGTCAAACATCGGCAGCGTCAGCATGGAGTGTGACTCGTAGCCATTTCGTTGATCAAAGGTTCGATTGTGTTTCACCCCGAATGGGTTTTTTGTGGCGTCATCGGATAGGTCATAGAGGTCAGGAATATTGATGGGTGCTTTGTGGAGGGCAGCATTACCGACGATCGACTTATTATCGATCGGCATGCGAAACTCAGCGAAATCTGACTTGATGGACGAATTTTGAGTGAAGCGAAATCGCAGTTGCGCGTCTTCAAGGCGGTTACTTCCTTGGGCATAGTCGATCGTGTAGATAGATCCAGCGTCCGCTTTACAGATTTCCCTGGCCTTATACAAAATCAAGCTCAAAAGCTTGGGAATGTCGCGCTCCCCGTTCAGTTCTCTTGAGATGCTCATCACGTATTTGACGTTCTCTGTGGTCTCTTCCAAGACTTCTCGCTCGGCGTTGGAGTTCGCAAGGGCAGATTGGAACGAGTGAACGCTCGATATACTGGCACGAACCCCCGCTGTCGTGGACGGCAGTCCAATCGTTAGAGCGCCGGATTGAACGCAAGCAAGTGGTAAGCTTTGGAGCTCATCTTCTGTTCCTGCGCAAATGATAGCCCCCGTGGGAAGCTTGAAATTTTCGGAGTGCTGGCTCATGCGGTCAAATGCTTGAAAAGACTCCTTTCCAAGGATCACCTGTCTAAAGCCGTCTTTTGAAAGTATCAGCGCATTTGGGTCGTTTTGATCAAGGGTTGGTCTGTAAATTTGTAATGATTCGTCTTGAAGAAGCCACGCAAAAAGAGACTCCACGGAACCAAGCACCTGCTTGTCATTTTGGCTCGAGACTTGATCGTTTTTTAGAGTAAAGGCGCTTGTCGTCATGATCGTCCTCGGTCATTGAATTATTGAGGCAATTCATATGTCGTCGTTTGACAAAAGTTCTGGCCAAATTCCAATCAAGCGGGTTATTCTTGGAGATACACGCCAACCCATTGGGCGCCCGGTGGGCTTATTGGTTTGAACTTAACGTCTCTCTAAGTTTACACGAGATACTGAGGGGGATGTAGACGAGGGTAAATATTTCCCACCAACGTGATAAAGCCTTTACGAGACCATCGGAGCGAAGTGATGTTGCGAGCTGTTATTGTTGATCTTGAAACAACCGGCCTGAAGCCTAGTGAAGACAGTATTATAGAAGTCGGGTTGATCGATTTTCTTATTCCGCCGGATGATAAACCAGTGATACGGGGCATGTTCTCAGGCCTCCAAGACCCAGGTGTGCCATTATCGGCTGAGATCTCTGGGATCACCGGATTAACGGATGAGGCCCTTTCTGGTGAAACAATCGATTGGGATATCGTGAAGGGTTATCTGAATCGTGCAGATATTCTCATTGCGCACAACGCAGAATTTGATCGGGGTTTTTTGTCGGTTGTGCCGGCTCTTCGCGATATTCGTAAACCGTGGGCTTGTAGCGTCAGGCACATAGATTGGCGCGAGAAGAAGTTTGCAAGCTCAAAGCTGCAGTATCTGGCTGCTGATCATGGTTTCGTAAACCCATTTGCACATAGGGCCCTATTTGACTGCGCAACCACGTTTCGGCTTGTGTCCCCGCATCTTCAGGAGCTACTAAAAAATAGCCGGGACGCTGAGTTTGAGGTGTTTGCTGTCGGGAGTCCTTTTGAGAGTAAAGATATTTTGAAGGCAAGCGGATATCGCTGGGATTCGGAGCGTCGTGTTTGGAGAAAGCGAGTGATGGCGCACCGCATTCAAGTGGAGCGCGACTTCTTGGCCAAAGAGGTCTACCAAGGCCCGTCTAGACACGTGGAAGAGGAATATTATTTTAATCCTCGAGATTAATTTATGGGATTAATTGATCAGTTTAATTGATCGGTTTAATTGACGGTCACGGCCTGGCTTTTTATGGCGAATGCGCCAGATTTTGCACCACGCACGGTAAAGAACACGGCTTGCGTGCCCCGGGGCGCATCCTGCCACTCCGTAGACCGTGATTTTCTATTTTTGATTTTGCCCGCTGATACGAACCAGCCCACCCTGTTAGTTTCCTTGCCGTTCGAATTCACGGTTCCTTCCAGTGCCATGGATCCTGAAGTGGCTTCTTGGATGGGTTTATCGATAGATACTGTGGGGGGCTGCCACTCAAGCTGAGGAGATCCTGGTGGATAAACAAGTGTGTCACCAACGATAGACTCACCGTCGCCAACGTCGGTCGAGAAATTTACTTTATAGCGAAGCCTCGCAAGTCCTTTGGCCTGAATGGCCGCAGTCGTCGCGGCATCACTGGCCGCTGTGAGTGACACGCGGTATGTATAGAGACTTAGAGGGCCTACCGTCGTCTCGGTGGGTGCTTGATCCACGGGCGTCACCGCGACAGGCTGACCGTACCTGGCCATTGAATCGAGGGCAGGTTGGGCCGTTATTTTCAGCTGGGGTTGTCCTGCAAGATAAAAGGTCAAGGTGACCTGGTCGCCGGGTTTGGCGGTCGTGGGAGTTTGGGCGACGCCTAGGGCGCGCAGTTTTGTGATGGTTTCAGGGCGTTCTGCGTCGTCGCTACAGGCCGTCATGCTGGCACATGTAACGCCAATCATCGCCATCCTTAAGATCGTCCCAAGAGTTCTTGATGATCGTATTAATTTCATTGACGGCCTCCCAAGGGACTTCGGCAGTATGCCACGACATAGTCCGTTCGAAATTATAGCTGATGGTTTCGGGTTTTCAGATACTTTTTCGACGTAAAAGTTCTCGCTCGATCAGAGAGAGCTCTCGGCTGGATTGGCCTGCGATACTGGTGTTTTCCTCAGCACGCCGAAACAAGTAGGGGAGAACGGCTGCAATCGGGCCGTAGGGGACGTACTTTGCAGCATTGTAGCCCGCATTGGCCGCATTAAACGTTAAGTCATCACTCATGCCTAAAAGCTGGGCAAACCAGACCGTAGATGAGTTTTTGGCGATCTTGTGGGTCTCCATGAGGCTTGTAACAAAGGCGGTTGATTCAAAGTTATGAGTTCCTGCACAAAGACTAGCCCCTGACTCTTTAGCGAGGATCAACTTGAGGGCTGAGTCATAGGCTTTATCGGTGGCCTCTTTTGAGTCGTGGATAGGGCTTGGGTAGCCCTTATCTTTTGCCCGAGCTCGTTCTTTTTCCATGTAGGCGCCTCTGACCAGCTTGATACCAGGGTGCCATTTTTCTTTGTACCCAAGGTTTAGAAGTGCCTCCACATTGGCTAGACCATCTTTGCGGTACATTTGAATCGTGGTGTAGATCTTTGCGGACTGGGTGTTGTGTTTACGCATGACGGATAAACTTAGCTGATCAATGGCTTTTTGAATCCACGTTTCTTCAGCATCGATCATGACCAGTTTTCCTGCCGAAACCGCAGCGTCGCAAATGCCTTCGACCCGTGATTTGACTCGGGCCCATTCAGCAGCTAGGTCAGAGCCGAGACCATCAGATCCATCTTTTGAAACCGTCTCCAACAGTTCAAACCTTGCCAAAGCCGTTAACTTGAACACACAAAATGGCACGAGAGGGTTAGCTTTGGTTGCTTCCACGACTCGAAGGACCTCATCCCGGGCAGCATCGAAACCTGCTTCGGTTTTTTCCCCTTCGACGCCGTAGTCCAAGATGGAGTACACACCGCCCTTGTGGAGTTGATTCATGGTCTTACCACACTCCTCTAGGGTCTCTCCGCCGCAGAAATGCCTAAATACCGTCGTTCGCAGGAGGCATTTTACTGGTAATCGCGCTTTTAGCGCCCATGAAATAATGGGTGGGCCGACCGAGACGAGAGGTCTAATATTTATGGCTCGGAACAGAGTCCATGCTTTTAAGAGCTCACTCGTGCTGAGATGCTTGAAGGCAATTTCTGTGTTCTTAAAATCAACGTTTGTTTTTTTAGTCATGGTAGCCCCCACTATGACAAATACGGTTTATAAACTCCACTCAAGAAATTGCTCAGTCACCCGTCCTGCCATACAATAGTGCAGTGAGAGCGTCACAGTGGCAGGTGTGCGGGAGGGCCTTTGATCCATCTTAAGAGTGTCACCAAGTCGTTTGGAAACGAGGAGCTCCTGAAAGACATCACGTTTTCAGTGGAACCTGGCGAGCGGATCAGTCTGCTTGGGCCCGGCGGCTGCGGTAAGACGACCGTTCTAAAAATCATTCTCGGCTTACTTCCACCGGACTCCGGGTCGGTGACAGTGATGGGGCGTGACGTTGGCACCATGACGTCGGACACCGAGAAAAGGCAGATCCTGCGAAAGGTCGGCATGGCATTTCAGCAGGGTGCACTTTTTGATTTTATGACCGTTCGCGATAACCTTTTTTTTGCTATGGAGCACATGACAGACTTCTCCCCAGGCGAGATGGATAAACGCGTAAAGTCTCTCTTGCAAGCTGTTAAAATTGGGCGAACCGAATATCAGTATCCATTCGAGCTATCGGGCGGGATGCAGCGGCGGGTCGGCATCGTTAGGGCGCTGGCGACAGATCCCGTTGTCGCATTTTTTGATGAACCGACCGCAGGTCTTGATCCTGTAACCTCTACAATTATTTTAAACATGATTCGTGATCTAGCGGGCAAGACCGCTGATCAGGCACTTGTAGTGGCCACATCTAACGTGGAGATTGCCATCAGATTTGCTGAGCGTGTTGTCATCATTCACGATGGTCGAGTCGTGGCAGATGGGCCTTGGAAGGAGTTGATCGTTTCCGGCAGTGACTGGGTGAAACATTTTTTGAGTGTTCGTTTGATCGGGCTTGATGAGGAGTATGCCAGAGAGTTACATTTGCCCGAGGCATTTATTGACCAGCACTGGCATGCTGGGGCTTCGAGATAGCCTGCATTTTCGAGGCCATCTCGTTGAATTCAAGATTTCGGATGGACGTGATTTGTATACGTTGATGTCGCTGATAGCTCGTTTAGTTGGCCTGCTCCCAGATGCTGCGCTGTCTTTTACTGCCAAGTTATTAGGCATTTTTATGTTTGATGTCCTGCGACTCCGCAGGCGATTAATTCTTAAAAATATAACGACCGCTTTTCCTGAGTTACCACGTCAGCAGGCAGTCGACCTGGGGCGAAAATCCACAATCCACCTTGTGACAACGTTTTTGGAGCTGTTTTGGGTGTGGAGCCGCAGCATGGACGAACGATTTTCTATCATGCAGCCAGAGATACTTGAGGCGGCCTTGAAGCGGGGGCAGGGTGTCTATATTCTTTGTACCCACACGGGTAATTTTGAGGTTTTGGCGACGGCTTTGGGCAAACGATTTGCCAAAGTTACAAGTCCGGTCAAAAGAATAGGGGCCAGTGTCGGGGTCAACCGTTTTATTGCTGAGAACCGGGCCAGACAAGGTATCGATGCCATTGTTCGCAAAAAAAAGGGCGAGGGGTTTCTAGCCATTCGAGCCGCCCTGCAAGAAAACCGAATTGTTGGGTTTATGATGGATCAAGCCCGCCCCGGAGAACCCCGAGTGCCACTATTTGGTAAGCCTGCGAAGACGAACACAAGTCTTGGAGCCATTTGGGACCGCTGCCCAGCACCGTTAGTGCCTGCCTACTGTGAGCGGGTGGGATTTGCCAGGCATGTTATACACATCCTACCTGAGATCGCGTTTCCCCCCAGCCAAGATGCCGACACTGACATTTTGAATCGTGCCAGGGCTTGCAATACAATAGTGGAAGATATAGTAAGGCGCTGTCCTGAGCAGTATTGGTGGGTGCACGACCGGTGGAAGTAGGCGACTACTCCAAGGACATCCCAGCACCCACAAAAAGCCCAAAAGGCTTATTTTTTTAACCGAGATTTATGCACTCAAAACAAAACCCTCAATCTTACCGACTGATCGTCACCGATATCGATAATACGGTATTTGACTGGGTTCGTTATTACGTGACCTCATTCAATGCGTTACTGGACACTTTGGCAGAGATCATTGGATCTTCGCGAGACGTTTTAGCTGCGGAAGCTAAAGAGGTTTTTTCAAGACACGGCAGTATTGAGTACCCGTTTTTGGCGCAGGAACTGACGTCAGTCAATAAGTTCTATGGCGCAGACATTGATCGCATGCTGACCGAGGCCGTTGGCCCAGGACGCGAGGCGTTTATGAATGCGGCGCAAAGTGTTCTTCGCCCATACGTGGACGTTAAGGCCACACTAGCTAAAGTGAAAGCGGCATGTCCAGGTGTCCCTATTGTTGCTCTGACGGATGCGCCGCGATACGTCGCCATGTGGAAGCTAAATAAACTAGGGCTTCTTGATTATTTTGATGCGGTTTATGGCCTGGCGGATCCGCGTGTTCCCACCTGCGAGGTGACAAGACGCGTAAAAGTTGATCCTGAGATTTTACTCAAACATCTCCAGCAAAGTAATTTTGGATTTAAAGGTCGCATTAGGATTTTGCCCGATGAGTATGAGAAGCCGGGTGTTCGCGGTTTGAAAACGGTTTTGATGGACTATGATTTGGACGAACCAACGGAGCACCGTACTAGCGTGCTTTGGATTGGTGATAATCTGCGAAAGGATATCGGTCTCGGTAACAGATTAGGGGTTCGTAGTGCGTGGGCAAAGTACGGCACTGAAATAGAAGCGTCACTTCTCAAAAGCCTGTCGTTATTTAGCCCGCCCTTAAACGTGCACAAGAATGTTTATCTGAGTTCAGACGATCCTGCAGCGCCCAAGCCAAACGTTATTTTTAATTCGTTTGGAGAGTTGCTAAAAGAAATCAACCCGTCCGGTCACTGAGCATATTTTGGGATGTATTACTCGTCGACGGCAGCCTGACGACGCAAGACGTCAACGCAAACATCGAGCAAGGCTTCTTTATTTTCCAAGTGTTTCATGAGAGTCCCGAGTCTGTGACTGAGGAGTCCGGCTAATTCTTTAGGGTCAACATCTCCCGCTTCAACGTGGCGAATGATGAGTGCATCGATCTCGTCAGCTAAGCGAAGCAGCTTTACCGTAGATGTGTCGAGTTTAGTTTTGGCGGTGGGCCGAAGAGGTATGACTTTTGCTGTCGTCTCATTTTCGACTGGCTTCGACTCGTCATGCTTACCCATGAGATAACCTCCCGGTCTACGAAGACTTATCGGACACAAAGGCACCCATTTGATTCTATCACAATTTCCTTTAAAATTCAGGACATTGGGGCAGCTAATAAGTTTGTTTCGTTTGGGACTATCGGTCGGTTCAATGGGCCAACCCACAGCCGTTTCAACCCAGCAAGATTCGCCGCATGTCAGGGATGGTTTGACAAAAGAGGTCCATACCAGCCTCCTCGAGTTCTTGTTTTGAGCCGTAGCCATAACCCACACCCATACTTCGAAGGCCATTTTTCTTTGCCGCGATCACGTCGTGTTGGCGATCGCCAATCATCAAGATTGACTCGCGGGGGGTTAGTTCATTGGTTTCGATAATCCATTTAAGGAGGTCGGCTTTGTTGCTGCGAGTTCCGTCTAATTCGCTGCCGTGAACATTCTCAAAAAAGGATTCAAGACGCCAGTGGCGCAGAATCAGCCTGGCGTAAGGGTGAGCTTTAGCGGTCGCCACAAACATCCGGTAGTTGGCCAACTTCAACTCAGTGAGTAGAGACTCAATTCCTTGATAGGGGGTGTCATGGTACATCAAGCCTTGCTCGACGTACCAGTACCGGTAGCGCTTTACGGCCTTTTCAATGTGTTCACTGTCGGCTGTACTCAAGAGTTTAGCTAGACAATCTCGTAGTGGTGGTCCAATCACCCATAAAAGATCATCATTTGGATCGAATTCTACTGAAAAATCTTTTAGTAACGCCTTATACGAGTCAATGATCCCTTTTCTCGGGTCGGTGATCGTTCCGTCGAGATCCCAGAGTAACGTTTTCCAAGAGTTAGTTTTTTTCATCGGTATGTCTCTCGAAAAGCCCTCTGGTCCACTGGCGAATCGACTCGCAATCTGCAACGGGGTCTTCAATGAGTCGCACACTTTCAAACTCGATAAAAGCTTTGACCCTTTCAAGTCTAAGAAGTGACAGCAGGTGGGGTGCAAAGCTGTCTTGGCCAATGTAAGCCACTTTCCGCAGCGGTTCATAGTGGATTCTAAAAGGCTGAACAGGGATTTGGTGCTTATGAGCTAATTTGAAAACTCCGTGCCGCCAAGGTTTGTCTTCTGTGAGGCAGGTTGTCCCAGACGGGAATACGCCGATACTACGTTTCTTCTCAAGAATCGTTTCAGCTATGGCTTGAGCGGCATGAGCTCTGGATGTGCCACTCTCGCGCTTGACGAAAACTGTTCCTGCCTTCTTCCCGGCTTGGCCGATCACCAGCCATTTCGAGACTTCCTCCTTGGCCACAAACACAACGGGGACACTTGCCATGAGAAGCGGAATGTCGACGTAACTGAGATGATTGCCTACGAACAAGACCGGCTTATGCATCTCAGGAGGGGCACCTTTAATTTCAATATCGACAGATATGACACCTAAAACGTCACGGGCCCACTTCAGGATCATGGATTGAAGACGTTCCTGGGGGATGGTCCCATGTTGTTTTTCGACCCGAATAGCTGCGCGGTAAGCAGAGGCCGTGAGACTAAAAACTTTTGCAAATTTAGCGGGGACTGAGAGGCTTCGTTTGAGAGCTCGCCTGCGCGAACCGGATATTCTTTTTGTATCCGGTGCGCGCAGCTTTAAGAGTCTTCGCACATGAAAGCGAATCATAGGCCTGCTTTAACGCCGACCAGTATAGCTGTACTGTTAAATGATACGTCAGACACTTGAGATTTCAGGTCAACGCCTGCAAATTTTGCTTCCGAAGTCGACAGTTTCTCTGAGGATTGCTCCACGGCAGCGGAGATGCTGACAAATGGCATAAAGCTATAATTGACCCCTGCAGCTAGGCGAACACCTTTGCTTTCATAAACCACATCACCGGCAACCGTCGCTCCTAAAACGCTAGCTTCCATACGTCCTTTGTATGCTGAGACGAGCGTGTAGCCAACTCTGGCAAATGGCTTGATATCTCCAAGCAAAGGAATCCATGCTGAGACTTCAGGGACGAAAGCCGTTGATGTGAGATCTTTAAGCCCGTGTTTAGCAATCGTGGGACTATACGTTTCGTTTATAATGCGCAGACCAAATGATATGGGCACAAGTGGTATCGGATCCAAGTGTCCTGCGAGTTGAACTGTCGTACCCGTTAAGGACTTTCCCGAGGCGCCATCGGTCTTAAACGTGCCGTCACGCTGACCAACCGAGAGCTCACCCTCAATTAAAGCGAATGCTGGCATTGCTCCAAAAAGGGACAGCACGGCCACGATAGATCCAGCCGCGAGGCTTCTGATCATGAAAATTTTGTTCATAGTGATCTTCCTTGAATAAATAAATTTTGAGATAATGTTCAAGCTTAACTCGACAATTATTTTACACAAATGAGCTCTTTTGGTGAATGTTTTTTGATTAAAATTTGTTGCGTGGCGATTGTAGTAGGGTCAATTCATTTGCGCTTATGGCTAACAAGCCAAGTAACGAGGCTGGATTGTATAAACTAGTTGCACAACTTTCGAAAAGGGCAGGGGGACAACGCCACCTCAGCCGTGCGTTGGTTGTGACAATTCTCATGTCGGTTGTTAGCTCCGGTTCGTTACTTGCGGGTGATATTTCTGATCCGACCCTCCCGGCCAAGATTCTTCAAGTTCGTAAGAACAAGCGGGGGCCTTATGTTGTCTTTGATCAAGGCAGTGCAACCGGCTTCGTAGTCGGACGAGACGTGTGTTTTTATGATGACGTCTATCAACGGCTTGGGTGCGGTACGATCATCAGAACCAAGCCGAGAGCTGCAGGAGTTTACCTGACGGACGAGAACGCGGCTAGGTTAAAGGCCGGAAACGTCGTCTGGCCTGAAGACTTGGGAACCCCAAAGATTCAGCCTAAAGCCACGGACGATCAGGCGAACTCCGAGGCAGACGCTCTTGCTCTTCTTCAGGAGGATGATCCGCCTGAGTTGATTCTGCCCCCTCTTCTTGCAAGGAGACTCCAGTTCCATATATCCCCGACTTATGCACTGCCTATATGGCTAAATGATCTTCGCTTTAATGCTGGAGCACGGGCAGCGGGCTCAGGAGACATTTGGGAGCCTGGGGACACGATCAAGGGAAGTGTGGTTGGTTTTGGGGCGCGATACTTTTGGCCCCAGTACGGTCGCGGTGATATGAGCTTGGATTTTACCTATCACTTTGTCCCTCAAAGACCTGTCAAAGATGATTTTGAGGTAACCAACGCCTCGGTGGCCGTATTGTCAAAAGTGTGGTCTCACCATTACCGGCTACGATGGATGAGAGGCGCAACATGGCTGCACGGAGATCAGTCGGATCTGCTCCTTTATACGGGTTTCGGTTATGACTTTATGCGTGCTAAATTCAAGTCTGAAAAGGTGGGCGCCCTCTCGGCAACTTTAGTAGAAGGCTCAATTCAGGCGCATGCACTGGAATTGCCACTGATTGTGACCTGGCAACGACATTTCGGCAGCTGGATGATATCGGCTGGAGCTGATGGCTCTCTGCCTTTGTTTTTATTTGGTATAGATTCAGACGGTAAATTGTCTTATGACGAAGCGACAGCTGCGGCTGATAAGTCATTCGGGGGTGCCGTGGAGGCTGTCAATGTGCGCCGCGGTTGGTTTGCACTGGCGTTGCAATTTGGCCTTGGTGCCACGTTTTGAGGGAGAGTCTTTTGTCTAGTGCCGCGTTAAACGATTTTAAGCTATCTGCAAGTTCTGGCCAGTTTCTTGAACGGTCTCTTGAACCGTCTCTTGAACGGCGGCCGAAATTTGACTGGGTTGCTTTACACAAAAGTCATGTCGAGCGGCTAGCCAAAGCGTGGGACGTCCAGCTTGAAGAAGTTGGGTTGGATACTTTGGTGATTCACTCAGGACAAGCATCATTGAAGTATTCCTTTGACGATCAACATTGGCCTTTCGTATCGACACCTCATTTTTCACACTGGCTTCCGCTTCACGGCCAGAGGGCGCTACTCGTTGTCAAAGCTGGTCAGACTCCAAGACTTTATATGGAAAAGCACGATTCATTTTGGGATCGCCCGGCAGACTTAAGTCAGAATTGGTCTCGTGAGAGTTTTGAAATCCATGAAGTAGCACGTCTCGACGATCTTCGTATGACGCAGACATCGGCTTTTATTGGGGATGACATCAAGTTAGCCAGTAAGATTGGAATTTTACCGGAGAACTGCAATACGTCCGAGATTATGTCTCGTGCAGACTTTCTTAGAACATTGAAGTCTGATTTTGAGGTAGCGAGTATTTATGTGGCCAATGAAACGGCTGCTCGTGGCCACAAAGCAGTCAAAGAGCTATTTGAAGACACTGACGCAAGTGAATTCGATCTGCACTTGGCATACTTACAAGCTACAGGTCAGACCGAATTTGGCTTGCCGTACGGCAACATCGTAGCACTCGGTAGCCATTGTGCAGTGCTTCATCATGTCGATTATGGCAGGGGGTCGGCTCGACGTCATGAATCGATGCTCCTTGATGCAGGTGCCTCTTATAATGGTTACGCATCGGACGTGACTCGTGCCTGGGTTAAAGGGAACAGTTCAGACGTCGAAATATTTCGACAAATGATTCGTGGTGTCGACGCAGCCCAGCGCAAGTTAGTGGCGAGCGTCAAGGTTGGTGCACTATATGAGGATTTGCATAATTCAGCCCATTATCTTCTAGCGGATGTTTTAAGTGCTTCTGGGATAATTAATTGTTCTTCTGAGGCCGCCGTAAATACGGGGCTTACCAGAGTGTTTTTCCCACACGGTTTGGGTCATTCGTTGGGTCTTCAAGTGCATGATGTGGGAATGAAAACGAAGAAACCTTCGGGTCAAAATAAATTTTTACGCAACACGTCAGAGATGACCCAGGGACAAGTTGTGACCATTGAGCCAGGTCTCTATTTTATCCCAAGTCTTCTGCGCGAGGCTTTGGCATCACAGCATGCTTCATCGATCGATAAAAGTCAGGTCGAACGCTTGAGTCAGTTTGGAGGCATTCGTATTGAAGACGATATCTTGGCAACGGACGCTGGTGCTGTTAACCTATCTGTGAGCAGTCCCCGTATTTGAAATTAAACGAACTTGCAAAAGAGCTTGAGTATGAATGCCCCTGCTTTGAAAATGATTGCCATCAAATTTGAGACGATGAGTGATGCTGACGAGACC
>JBEIGW010000056.1:0-12505 GCA_040381655.1 Deltaproteobacteria bacterium | reverse complement strand
TCCGCCAGGCACATTGTAAGGGTCAGAAATCAAAATAAAAAAATGCCCGAGGGCTAGAGAGCTCTCGGGACAAGCGGCACAATTAAGTAGGCCAGTTTCTTATGGATAGTCGTGCTTCAGCCTGACCAATTTGAATTGTTATCCGGTTGTTGGCTGCAGCTGTGTCGAGATATCGATTTAACGTCTCCAGCATAAAGGGCGGGGGATTGATGCGTCGTGCAGGCAGGCTTTTATCCAAGACAGCCTTGATTGCAATATGGATGGTGTCAGTATCCTGTTCCTGACTTGGTGAGGACGGGATCGTGATGGAAATCTCCGATGATTCCAGTTCTGCCGTAACGATCAAGATAGAACACAGAATAGTCGTTGCTACAAGATCGACATCAAGCTGCTTAAGTCGTGTCATTTCATCATGATTTGTGCTGTCGACAGGCTCGCCGATGATCACTTTAGTGCCAAAGCGTTCCAAAAAAGCGGATTCATCGTCAAGAAAACGTCCCAAAACATCGCCGACGTTCAAATGTTGAATTAAAGGAGTTCGCGATGGCATGGCACTCAGTGCAAGGGTTGCCCGTGCTGTTATACGAACAAAATCTGCCAAGAGCAAAGCATTGCCAATAGATGTATTTTTTGGCGTCTCGGCAGTCATTAGCTCCAGTAGGCCGCGTAGTTGGGCAATGGGCGTATTTAAATTGTGACTGATTAATTGTAAGAAATTTTGCTTTAGATCACGAGCCTCATCAGCTTTTTGTGCAGCTGCCAGCAACCTTGATTTTCGATAGTTGTTCATCGCTATGCGAAGAAATATCGACGATGTTAGCGTTACAAAACAACTGATAAATATGGGTGTTACCGGTAGATAGTACTGAAAATAAGGGACGCTGAATAAATTGAATGAAAGCAATCCAGTCGCAATGATTACGAAAAAAATTATGCTCTTTCGATCGATTTTTCTAAATGCAAGCAACAATATTAGCGCAAAAAAGATCAGACACAGCACATAGCCAAACCAAATGGGGGCAACCTGCACCATTTTAAAATCCAATAGCATAGTTGTCATGGACGCCCAAAATATATGCCAGGGAATGCCATCGGCTTGAAGAGAGCGGTTCGTAATAGATTTTGCGACGTATGTGCGCTGAAGAACCTCCTTGTTATCTCGAAACATAACGTCTTGTTCGGCGCTGTTTCCGATGAAAACGATTGAACCTTCAGGTATTGAGCTGGCTACGGGATCTCTTGCGTCTAGAAAGCTGAATTGCCGTAGAGACGCAATATCGGGCAAGTTCAGAATGATGTTTGGTAAGTGGTGCGGCAAATTTAACGACGTATATCTGTCTGGCTCTGGCAGAAATCTCGAAAGTATTTGCTGCGGCATCCAGCTCCAGTCTGGCGAGAAAGAACAATGCAAATTAACTTCGTGGTAGCAATCGCGAGCCTCAACAACGTTGTATCGTCTTGCAAAATGAGGATCGATTGTACCAGCTGCAAAAAAATTAAGGGCCAGGGTGACGCGGTCGTGGATCTTAAGCCGGTCAATTGCTGACGTCAGTGGCTCCAGGTATTCCGGCGTCATCGGATGCGCCTGGGTAAGCCAGCTAATAACAATCCATTTTGGATTGTGTCTCGCGACATACTCCAAAACATGAGCATACTCCATTATATGTGCGTCATTCAGAGCAGGATGGGGCGCTCTTTTAGTTACCTTAAGGTCAGTGCTTGAGGCCGAAAACGCGATGACTTGTTTTCCGCTCCCGCCAGTAGAATACGCCGAGTTGCGTAATGAAAACCGCAAAACCTCGCTCTCCGTCCTGGCAACAAGACTTTCCCGCGGCCCTCCGAAGTACATGATATGAATGATAAGCCATATAAGTAGCAGTCCCGTCACAATCGGCGCAGCAAATCGCAACCATGCAACAGGGGCGTTTTGTAATGAGAATATTTGTCTTTGTGTTATTTTTTCCATGGTATGACCGCTTGGAACTCGCTGCCGATGCTGACGCTGCTATCCAATTCCACTCGTCCACCTAACGACTCGGCAAAATACCGACAAAGATACAAACCGACGCCGGTACCTTTGGCCGAATATAGCCGCTCATCATTTATCCGATAAAATCGTTCAAAAACGCGCTCGTGGAACTCTGGAGCGATGCCAGGACCATCATCTGTCACCGAGAATACAACAAAGCGACCCTGTTGGGGGAAAATCCTGATATCCACAGTTGATTTGGGATGAGCATATTTGACAGCGTTGCTGATGAAGTTAAATAAGATCGCATCAATAAACTGCACATTAGATTTAATGACAGCCACCTGATCGTCGATATCGAGAGCAAAGGTTATACCGCGAGACTGAGCTTTGACATCAAAACGCCGGACGACGGACTCTGCCATTTGACGAACGTCAAATTGATTTAACGCAATAGTAGACGAGGCGTTCCCGTCAGCTGTTGATAATTGGCCGATGCCAGTCAGATATTCATTGAGATCAGAAGCGGCAAGAAAGAGCCTATCATGAAGAGTCTGATTTGCTTGCATTCCACCCGTCTCGGTGGGCGCGCTTCTAACTAGATGCGTTATCGTTTCTGTTGTTGCAGAGACCCATGTTGAAAATCCGCTCAGAAAATATGACTGAAATTTGGCGAGTTCAGATTTTATTTCTGTCGCCACTTCTTGGTCGGCGATGGATTTAAGGTCAAGTCGAATGCGTCTTGACGCAGAATAAATCGAAACCAGAACACTGGCAAGAAAGGTATCGGCTAGGGGGATGGATATGCTGGCCCATCTGTATAAAAAAGCGTGGATCGCAAAGATGCTAGTCCAAATAGCAACTGTTGCGAGAGTCGCGAAGAGCCCGCCGAATTCCCATGACGCTCCGCAAAGTGCGGCGACCAGAATTGTTTGCAGAATTGGTGCCCACGCAGGTGGCATTTGTAAACTCTCACCCGCATTTAGATTGTCGATGGCATTTGCAATTAAATATGTCGTACTAATGCCGGAAAGATTAGTCGGAGCATATCCAGTCAACGGTGTGTTGGTAAAAGCCTGTTCGGTTGTTTGCACCCCAGATGATCTTGGGCTTGTGTAGCCGATTACGATAATACGCCCATTGAAGTTGTCCATAGTGTTTGCGGGAGCTGATAGGAGTGTCTCTATCTTGGTCGTAGGATAGTGGCTTGGTGGGTTGAATTTAATGAGGTAATTTCCGCCCCTAAGTGCGTAATCCGAATTTGTCATACTGGCTACTTTCGCCGGTAAGTTAGTTGTTTGCTTAAGTCCGCGGTAGCTTAAAGAAGGCATGCTTCGTACGATGGCGTTACTTCGTGATCGAAATGTGTCCGCAGCAGCCAAAGACTCTTTGATGCCCTCTAAACCGTCTGGTAGCTCGCGAAGATTAGGGATAAGTTGGTTGTACCCGACGGTTCCGATAATAAAGCGTGGATCGTACTTTACGATGTCCCTGAGCTCTTGGAAGTCAGGGTCTTCAGGCGGGAACGCATATTCTGGCATAAGTAGAACAATTGCTTTGGCTTCGGTGTTGGATAGGATTCCTGCTGCCGTTGTGAGATGACGGATACCTAGGTAAGGTTTCTTATTTGCATCCTTACGAAGGCGCAGGGGGTCTCCCTCCAGTTTTTCGATGCTGGCGTCATCTATAGCTAAAATTGCCATGTGTGTTGACGGTGTGGTTTTGGGCATCAAGTTAATGCGGGTGTCGTAGAAAAAATTCTCAAGTTCTAATCGAAAATTTGTGGTGTAGAATAGGAAAATCAGGACTGAAAAAATGCCTAGAAATATCACGGTCAGTGGATCAATCCAAATTAGCCGTAGGATTTGGGCGGGCATAAACCACGGCTTTTCCCGGCGCTTTGGTGCAACGGGGGTTGTCATGGTTGCTCCGCTCTCCAGTCGTGTGCAGTGATCGATAAGCTCGTTTGTCCTCTGAAAATATTTCTAGATAGGCTGACGATAAATGAGTGGGCTTGGCCCGCGCAGTCGCCATCGATAACCTCGTTAAATACAAGTATGCGGTGTCTGATGCCTCGACAATCTAAAGTCACCTTGCTGTGTTTTTTCAGACCGGTTGTTTTGTCGTGCATGTAATCGATTTGAGTAACGGTTCCGGATAATCGGAACTTTGGCTCCTCAAAGCAGTGGCCAAAGGGTTTCATGTCTTCTAGGGTCGGGAGAATATCAAGGCCGAGTAAATCAGCCGGAATATCACAGTCGTATGATAACGAGCTCTCCCAAATCTGGGGCGTGGTTTCGCGTCGCCTACCTGCATATGTCTCCAATCGGAGGCGTATCTCGGTTTCATTTTGCTCGTTAAATGAGAATCCTCCGGCCGCTGCATGGCCACCGAATTTTAGAAATAGGTCCTTACAATCCTGCATGGCTTCCGTAACATCAAATCCAGGAATGCTGCGCGCTGATCCCTTACAAACTCCGTCCTTACGCTCAAACAGCCAGGTGGGCTTCCAGTTCTCTTCGGCAAGTTTACTTGCGGCAATACCGACTACTCCGGGGTGCCACGAACCGCCGAGAAACACAATTGGACTGTCTTTGCTGAGTTCTGCTTTTTTTCGCGCGTCAGTTACAATGGTCGACTGAATAGTACGTCGGCGCTCATTAGCGGAATTCATAAATGCGATCAGATCCGAGGGGTCATCCTCGATGAAGGCTTTAATTACGAGATGGGCGTGTTCCAGACGCCCTACTGCATTAATTCTGGGACCTAGTTTAAAGCCCACATCTTTCTCGTCAGTTTCGGTGATTTGTGCGGCTGAGCGTAGTTTTGCAAGGATTGGGCGTTGGCTTCGCATGAGGGCATCGACACCCATTTTGGCAAGCTTATGATTGACTCCGTTAAGAGGCACGACATCACAGATCGTCGCCATGCCCGTTAGTGCCAGAATGTCGGTCCACGTGTGATGCGGTACCTTGTGGCCGGGTAAATGGGTTGCCAATTTTCTCAAGAGCACAAATGTGATGCCGCAGCCGCACAACTCCTGATAAAGCGGCTCAGGGTGAAGTTTGGGATTCAGAATTAGACAGTCAGGCATCTTGTCTGGTTGAATTTTATGGTGATCTGTGCAGATGAACGTGACGCCGCGCTCTTTGCACCATGCAGCTTCAGCGTTGGCGGTGATGCCTGTATCCATCGTGATAACAAGGTCTGCTTTTTCGGTTTCAACCAGATGTTTGATCGCGTTTAAGTTGACCCCATACCCTTCTTTGAAGCGGCAGGGGATGTAATGCACGAAATTGGAAAACCCGATGGCTTTGAAAAACCAAATCCATGATACGCATGACATCGTACCGTCCACATCATAGTCAGCGTAAAGAGCGATGCGCTTATTCTGTATGATAGCGTCGGATAACGCGTCCAGAACACTGTGAAGTCCGTGGTCTCCGTACGCCAAGGTGCTAATTGGGGTGAAGTTGCGTGCTGATTTGACGATGCGAGCGACATCGTCGAAGGATTGAGGTGTGCTTGGGTCTCTCGCAACCCAATACTTAAATTTTTGTCCAGGTTTCATGCAATTGGTTATAGGACGGATGGCCGTAACCTGCAAAGCGAAGTCTCCGGGACTCTCACTTTGGTCAATTTTGAGTCATGTCTGAGGTTGTATCGTTCGAGATATCGCCACATCGCCGAGGATCTCGAGGCACCTTGTCTCGCTTCAATAATTTCAGAGGGTTATATTTTTTTTGCTGGATTATGGCCGAAAGTCATGGTATCCGATCCGTCCAACTTTAGGAGATGCATCTATGAAAAAGTTAGCTATTTTGGCCCTTTTGCTCAAATCCACGTCGGCTTTTGCTCTTCCATTGACCCCAATGTCGGCCAAGGAAAATGCGGCGCCTGCTTTCATGACAGATGCCTATGATTTCGAGGGAATTGTCCAGTTAAGCAATTGTTCGGGCTCACTCATCCGTTTTGACTCATCTAAGCCGACCGACAAGGCTGTGGTTATGACAAACGGGCATTGCGTTGAAGCGGCTGGGGGAATGATTGCCCCGAACACATTTCTACACAACAAACCTGTTAGTCGTCCGTTCTCTATTCTGTCGCGAGATGGTCAAAGTCGAATCGGCACGGTAACGTCGACAAAAATTATGTATGCCACGATGACGGGTACGGATCTGGCACTTTATGAACTTAATGAGACTTATGCGCAAATCAACTCTAAGTACTCAGTAGAGGCTTTAACGTTGTCATCGGGTCGACCTGCTCAAGGTCAGGGTATTGAGATCATTTCTGGGTACTGGCGTAGGGGATATCAGTGCGGTTTAGATGGCTTCGTTTATGAGCTACGTGAGGCAGGTTATATTTGGACAGACTCTATTCGCTACGAGGTCAACGGTGGTTGCAAGACGATTCACGGTACATCTGGATCGCCGATCATAGCTGAGGGCACACGGGTTGCGATTGGTGTTAATAACACAGGAAGTGATGACGGAGAGCGCTGCACCATGAATAATCCATGTGAAGTGGATGAACAAGGCGCAGTGCTAGCAGAGAAAGGCCGATCATACGGTCAGCAGACTCACCATGTGTATTCATGCCTCAATCTGAGTAATCAGATTGATCTACAAGTGGAAGGCTGTAAACTTTTCAAGAAATAGTATTTTTTGGAGATACTGATGGGCGCCCAGTGGAAGCATTCAGGTAAGATGGACGCCGCCAACCGCAAGGGTAAGTTGGTCGGCAAATTAGTCAAAGAGATTATGGTTGCGACCAAAATGGGTGGGCCAGATCCCACGGGTAACGCAAGGCTTCGTGCGGCGCTTGAGGACGCCCGTAAAAACTCTGTTACGAAAGATGCCATTGAGCGCGCAATCAAACGTGGATCAGGACAAACAGACGATGGGGTGACCTATTCAACGTTGACCTATGAAGGCTTTGCGCCACATCAGGTTCCTGTCATCGTTGAGTGTTTGACTGAAAATAATAATCGTACAGCCGGTGATATCCGTGTGCTATTCCGTAAGGGCCAACTAGGCAGCAGTGGGTCGGTAGCCTGGATGTTTGACCGAGTGGGTATTGTCGAAGCGACGGTCTCTAAACCAAGCGTCGATATCGAAGAAGCCGCGATTGAGTGCGGTGCTCAGAACGTGGAAGCCATGGATCAAGAGGATGTGCCAACGGGCGCGACCGGAGCAGTCTTTCACGCGGAGCCCACCGATCTAGATGCTGTGAATAAGGCATTGACCGAGAGGGGATGGGCTATATCCAAAGCGGAGCTGGGATACGTCGCAAAAAACATGGTTGAGCTCGCTCCGGATGCTCGCAAAGAAGTTGAACAGTTTCTTGGTGACATTAACGACTATGACGATGTTCACCGAGTCTATACGGCCATCAGGTAGTCGCAACAATCTCCAATATTTGTCCTAGGATACTATGCCGTCCAAATGACCCAACGTCATCCTGTGCGGCTAAGACTTTGACGTCTTTTTTATTACGAGTGAATTCCAAAATCAAATTTGCACACATGATGCAAGGCTTTAGCGTAGTGACTATGGTTGAGCCGGGCGCCAGCTCATTTATGTTATGTCTCGTTAATTGGGCGAAGGCGTTAACTTCGGCGTGCAACAGTTGATTTTTGGCGTTTGAATTCGTGGCTGTAACCAAAACTTTGCCGTTTGGGTCTAAGATGGTAACAGCCACGCACCGATGCCGTTGAAACTTTTTTTGCGAGTGAAATGAAATTCGCATATCTGTTTCAACCGACAGAACGCGTTTGAGCGCTTCATTGGTATTTTCGAAAGTGCCGACAGCATTATCGCATCTATATTGCTCAACTCCAGCCTCCAAAACCCTTCCGACGTCCAAGTGCCTATGGCTAAGAGTAAATGCTTCCCTAATATCACGGAATTCACGGTAGCGCTTTGCGCAAACCTTTACGACTCCGCGCTCCCAATTTGATATCTTGTAGTTTGTCTCGATAGGTATTCTGAGGTATCTAAATCGTTCGTCACCGAACTCTTGATTGATGCCGTAAACAAGCTTTGTCAGGGGCGTTCCTGTAAATTGGGGTGGACTATTAAGATCATGATTGTGGTCTGACTTCGCGAATAAAAGCAACCCACCAGGTGCGACAATCCAAGCGTAGTTGTCCGCCATCTCTCTGGATGTTGCGTAGTCAAGGCTTTGGGACATTTCAGGTTTAATCTGATCGTACCCACGTGCTAAACGTGAATGGTATGGGTGCATCTAAATGGGAGTCACTATTTAATTCTTTGAACGTTGATTTGGAGAATTCCGGATACGTTGTATCTCCCTCGACATGTTTATGAACAGTGGTGAGATATATTCGGTTTGTAAGCGGAAGTGTCTGCCGATAGATATCTCCCCCGCCAACGATAAAACACTCATGACCCCATTTATTTTGAACACTCTCGCAATAATTGATGGCACTTTCCACGGACGCTTTTAGAATCACGCCCTCGGGCAACTTGAGGTTTTGATCGCGGCTGACCACGATTGTGAGCCGTCCCGGCAAGGCTCGACCAATCGAAACCCAGGTCTTTCTGCCCATGATCATCGCGTGTCCCATGGTTGTCTTCTTGAAGAACTTGAAATCATCCGGGATGTGCCATGGTATTCCACCTGCAACTCCGATGACCCGATTCTCAGACATGGCCACGATGTGAGATACGATCATTGCTAGCCGACTCAGATTGCAACCGGCGCTTTGATAGCTGGGTGCGGATCATAACCGACCAGCTCAAAGTCTTCGTATTTGAATCCGAATATGTCACTCACCTCGGGATTTATTTTCATGGTCGGAAGTGGGCGTGGATCACGTTTAAGCTGAGTGAGGGCTTGTTCCATATGATTCGAGTACAGGTGGGCATCACCCAAGGTATGAACAAAATCACCAAGCTCAAGCTTAGTGACCTGGGCGATCATCATGGTCAGTAGGGCGTAGCTAGCTATATTAAATGGGACACCTAAAAATACGTCTGCACTCCTTTGGTAGAGCTGACAGGAAAGCTTGCCTTGGGCCACATAAAACTGGAAAAATGCGTGACAGGGCGGTAGCGCCATGGATTCAATTTCCCCGGGATTATAGGCCACGACGATGTGTCGTCTTGAGTCAGGATTTGTTTTAATTTGATGCACAACCTGCGTAATTTGGTCCAGAGTGGTTCCATCAGGACGTCTCCAGCTCCGCCATTGAGCGCCGTAAACTCGCCCAAGATCGCCGTCTTCGTTTGACCATTCGTCCCAAATTGATACACCGTTGTCTTTGAGAAACTTTATGTTGGTGTCTCCAGCTAAAAACCATAACAGTTCGTAGACAATCGATTTCAGGTGGCATTTTTTTGTGGTGACGAGAGGAAACCCATCTGAGAGATTAAAGCGCATTTGATGACCAAATACACTTTTTGTTCCCGTCCCTGTTCTATCGGACTTATCTACGCCTTCTTCAAGAATGCGACTCAGGAGATTATGATATTGAAGCATAAGAGTTTGCCTTTCCGATTTACGTGCGGGCGGCAAGATAGCAGAAGTTACCTGCATTCCTTACATTTGAAGCCGCAGATTAAGCGCGATCGACTGAGGCCAACTCTATATCTAATTTGAGCAGTTGAAAATGCTAAATAAACCCAATAAATACGGATCGTTGACTGGCCAGCGCTACAGGAGCTGGTCCTCTAAACCCGAGCCGAACCCCAACGTTAGGTGGGGCGCGCATCGCCGATCGGCTCGGCGCGCATATATGGACTCCAGTGCTTCGCCAAGGTCTGCAAGTTCGGTCAGATGTTCACCACCAAGACCCTCCTCAAGG
The DNA here is from genome assembly GCA_040381655.1 of Deltaproteobacteria bacterium. Lineage (GTDB taxonomy): Bacteria > Bdellovibrionota_B > Oligoflexia > Oligoflexales > RGVZ01 > CAMDKS01. The sequence continues at coordinate 2,705 of JBEIGW010000056.1, read as the reverse complement.
GAGGTTAGGCAAACCTCATAGAAAGTCATACGTCTCGGCGATTCAAAGAGTGAGCGATCGTTTCTTGCGTAAAATTGTGATGTGTCTCGCATAATTTATTCCTCAAGGGCAAAGTTTGTTCATCATGAGTACAAGCACATCTTGTGCCATGTTTTATAAGCATCGTTAATATCTATTGACGTTAAGGACAGCATTCAGGTTTTTGTTGATTGACTTGAGAGCGCAGAAATTCACTGACGGCTGAAAGCTCAATATCGAGATTGGAGAGTAAAAAGGCAAGCTCAGCGCACTCGTTGATTGCGGGGGTTTTCTCCAGAGTGTTTTCGATCTGTCGGCATAATTCGGCGCACGACTTCGCTCCAAACATCGAGCAACTGCCTTTAAGTGCATGCACGATTTCTCTTGCGATTAAGTTGTCATTGTTTGTGACAGCTTGTTTTAGGTCGCCAATTCTTCTCGAATTATTTGCGCAAAAGCTGTCGGTAAGCTGTTCGAGTTGTCCGCTTGCCCGCAACACGCGTGCCATGCTCTCGTATATTCCAAGATCAATTTTTGCCATGAGCAGATCCTCGGCCGATACCAATATTGAGCCGCTTCGCCATTCTATAAATGTTGGCCCGGTAAATCCCAGATAATCTTGCAGCTTCGGACAAATTGCCGTTTGCTGCCCGTAACAACTCTAGGAGAAAAGATCGTTCAAAGTCGTCAACACTGGCCTTATAATTGAGATCGCTCAAAGTGAATTTTCGTGATGATTCTTTTGTGGTTCCGGCAGCTTGCGGCAGCATCAGGCCAATGTCTAGTCGCTCACCCGTCCCTAGAACGACAGCTCGCTCCACGGCATTTTGAAGTTCCCGTATATTGCCGGGCCATTCATACTGGAGAAGGGTGTCGATGTCGTGATCGCACGGCATTTTTAGGTGTTTGCCACATTTGCGGTTGTAGAATCCCATAAAATGTTCGACCAGAATTGGTATGTCATCTAGTCGTTCGCGGAGGCTCGGTGCTCGAAGGGTAATGACAGCAATACGGTAGTATAGATCTTCACGGAACGTCTGATCCTGCATCATCTGCATAAGATTTCTATTTGTTGCGCATATGATTCTGGCTCTCAATTTTGCCGGTTGTGTGCCCCCGAGGGGTGTGAATTCGCACTCTTGAATCACTCTTAAAAGCTTTGCTTGTAGCGATGGCTGAAGCTCTCCGATCTCATCGAGAAATATCGTCCCCCCAGACGCAGCATCGAGAACTCCCCTTCGGTCCTGCTTTGCATCGGTGAATGCGCCTCGCTTAACACCGAAGAGCTCACTTTCAAGCAGGTGCTCCGGTATGGCGCTACAATTAATCGCCACAAAGGGTCCTTGCACACTAGAAGCTCGATGGATGGCTTGTGCAATTAGCTCTTTGCCAGTACCAGACTCACCATTGATCAGGATCGTGCTGCCTGTTGGGCCTACCTGAAGTATGAGTTTAGCGAGATCAATTAAAGTCCGACTACGTCCTTTGATTCCGCATTCTTCAAGAAAAGTTTCGACTTGATCATGGGCGGTGGAGTCTGTGAATAGGGATTTTATTTTTGGTAAAAGTGAATCTACGGGGTCTGATTTTAAGAAAAATCCAGCAGCACCGTTTCGTACTGCCTCGACGGCTTTGTCAATGCTACCAAAAGCAGTCATAACGACGATCTTGGCGGAGCAGTATTTTAAAATGTCCTGGATACGTGAGACAGCGTCGACGCTCCCGAGTCGCATGTCTAGCAAAATAAGATCTATTGGTTTGTGCTCGAAGAAGTCGCGGGATGGAATTTCGCTTAAAGGTATGGGCTCAAAACCGATACTTTTGAGCGCGGCTGAGTAGATGATACGGGATTCTTCCGTGTCATCGATAACCAGTGCGATCCGGCGACTTCGTATGATGTGCATGCAACCGCTCCTTTTTATATGCTTTTAGGAAGCATTCGTTTCGTGCTGATATGTATCGCTCTGATACAGTGATCTAAATTCCTGCTGTTCAAGGCGTTATTAGTCAACGCTCGGCCGTACCGTCAAGATAGTTTTGTCTATGAATGCTACAAATTCGTTTACGACCTGTGTACGGTGGAGCAATTTGCTGCGTAATTTAAATAAAGATCAATCGTCGCGTCTTAGGCTCAAGCTTTAGAGTCCTCACGGCTCAAAAAGAGTATGATGGCAGTCATAATAAAAAATAATCCAACGCCAGGCCCGAATAATAGTGCGATCTTTGAGTTTACGTTTTCAGTGGGAGTTGTGTTTGGAGAATATCCGCTCATAGCCAGCAATTTACCGCCGATTGCGATGGATATTCCGCGTGCTGATTTAGCCATAAATTTCCATATACCAAAAACAAGCCCCATAGTTTCAGTTTTAATATTTTGGAGCTCAGCCGTATCAACGAGCAAAGACTCCAAGAGTCCCGATGATCCAAGTAGGATCCCGCCGACAACTGCCATCGCGTATGGTCCGGCAAGATGATGGGGTGGGAAGATGGGATAGAAAATAGCGCTGACGATGCCGAGTATAAGAGTTCCGGCGGCAATTAGTCGGTTTTTAGAAAATCGGGATGATGCTTTAACCCAAAAAGGTAGAGTCGCACATAGGCTGACAATGAAGACGATGAGGACTTTTCCGATCGCCTGCTCATCCAGCCTTAGGCTAAAACGGTAGTAGTACATGGCAAGGACGCTA
>JBEIGW010000055.1:0-12654 GCA_040381655.1 Deltaproteobacteria bacterium | reverse complement strand
CAGATCACTCGTGCGGCCGCGACTGTGGCCGGATCGATCAGCGATGGACCCGCGCGCGATTCATGACTCCTTTGGCTCATCAGGGTAGAAGAGCGGTTTCATCTCAGAGTCTTTGGTATTTTTGGTCCAGGCCACGAAATCGGCGACAGCTCTGGCTGGGCGAAAGCAGTCAAATGCCAGAAGGCCGAGGTTTTTTTTACGCAGTAATTTTTGGGCCTTGGAAAGCGAAAGAGCTGCTTTTTTAGTCAGTTAACCTTTGTTAGCTGAGTAGCCTACTACGGGGCGTCCCATGAAGGTCCAGTCAGATGCGTAACGAGCTTCAACCTTGATGGTCTTGTCCACAGTGCGAATCTCGATAAAGTCTGCCGGAATAGCTCCTTCAGCCAAAATTGCCGGGATACCCGCGCAAGATATGATTGAAAAAACGATGAGCGAGCGTCTAAGGGGCATGAATATTTTTTGGGGTTATGTGGTAAAAGTGGCGCACCCAGAAGGATTCGAACCTCCGACCACTTGGTTCGAAGCCAAGTACTCTATCCAGCTGAGCTATGGGTGCACAGAAGTCATTTCCTACCATAATAATTCTAGGTAGACTTTGCAATCAGGAAACTGCCAATAAAACAGGGGTTCAATATGCCTAGAATGTCCACGGTTCTCCGCAAATTCTGGAGTCATCTAAGGCTCATAGCCTTAACGATGACGGTGGTTGGATCAAGCCACCTGAACGCTGGGAGTCATGAGTCCCATGTGATTAGGCTCTCTGGGGTAGACCATGAGATAACTCTTGATATGGAGGGGCTGCAAACTCGCGCAGGCGAGTTGATGGCTCCCGTAACGTTCAGTAATGGAAGTAAGGCTTGGCTAACCTCATCTGTGATTGTCAGTTCAGGTGATCCGGAGTTCGTTAAATCAAGCACTGCCGGACGGTCCGTCAGACGTCTTTTATTTACCGATGCTTATCTAGTCGAGGCGGGATCACCCCTTGCTGCAATTCGACTGTCACGGGATCTTTCTGCACAGAAGTCAGTAAGATACGCCCATCCGGATTTTATATTTCCGATTGAGGCTCGCGGAATGGAAGTCAGTGATCCCTATTTTGGCTCCCAGTGGAATTTAAAAAATACCGGACAAAACGGTGCAACAGCTGGTGTTGATATTGGAGTTGAGTCGGCCTGGTCGGTCACTCGGGGGTCGCCTGAGACCATTGTGGCCGTGCTTGATCTTGGATTTGAGCAAAACCACAAAGACATGCTTGAGGCCTGGTACGTAAATCCGGGAGAACTTGCCGGCAATAAAAAAGACGATGACGGCAATGGCCTGATTGATGACGTGAAGGGGTGGAATTTTTCGATTAACGGCAGCAATTTAATTTACGGCGCAGCGCCCAATCACGGGACCGCCACAGCCGGTATTATTGGTGCACGTTCAAATGATCAAGGAATAGTAGGGATCTGTCCTGGTTGCAAAATTTTGCCTGTGGTCGTAAGTGGGCGTGTAAGCGAGGATGCTTCGGCGATCGGATATGCCGCTGCCATGGGAGCGGCCGTTCTTAGTAATAGTTGGGGATACCGTTTGGAATCTCCTAAAACGGACGTGGTCACCGAGGCTCTAACGAGCGCGGCAACGCGGGGCCGTGGTGGGAAAGGTATTCCCATTCTTTTTGCCATGCGAAACGCGGCAACCGACGACTGCCGGGCCTCGGCTCCAGATATCTCAGCGCATCCGGATGTGATCGCAGTCAGCTCAATTGATTTCAACGATAGAAAGGTTCAAAATTCCGGCTTTGGCAAGTGCCTGCAGTTTCTTGGGCCGTCGTCAGGCTCAAACATCAACGGCGTACCAGCCACCGATCGCACAGGGGCGGCCGGTTACAATACCGACGGGTCCAGTAACTTCGAGGATTTGGATTTTCATAGCGCATTCTGGGGTACATCTGCGGCGACGCCTCAGGTGGCAGGGCTTTTCGCCCTTCTTTTGAGTCGTGAGCCTAGCTTAACCCGAGATGAGGCATTGTCACGGATGAGGGGATCTGCCATAAAGGCTAATCCGGCGGAGGCGGGCTACGACCCCGTCACCGGACACAGTCTGAAGTACGGCTACGGACGAGCGAGTGCAATAAATTTATTCAAGTAACTTTTATGTCTCAGTGACTAACTAGAGTGTGATGACCTATGAAATACATGACGTTTGAAGAGGCGATTGGTGAATTGGAGCAGGGGCTTCCTCCTGCTGAAGACGCTGGTTTTTTAGGGGTCAGTATTAACCCCGAGGATGCAAAGCTTGTGATTATACCCGTGCCGTGGGAGGCGACAACGTCTTACGGCGGTGGTACCTCCGCTGGTCCCGACGTGGTCGTGCCAGCAAGCCATCAGCTTGACATGGAAGATCCAGCTTTTGGTAAAGCTTTCCGAGCGGGAATTGCCGTGCTGCCTGAAGATCCAGTTATAAGGTCACTTAATAAAAAAGCAAAAGAATCCGCTCAGGCTGTTATCGCAGCGTGTGAACGGCGAGACGACGCTCCCAATGAATTGCGATTTGTGAATGAATGCAGCAAGAAAATAAACGATTCCGTCTATGATAGCTCCATGCATTGGCTTAAGAAAGGCAAGCTGGTGGCGGTGTTAGGTGGTGATCACTCGTCGCCCCAAGGGCTGATCCGAGCCCTATCGGAGACTCACAAAGACGGTTTCGGCATTCTTCACTTTGATGCACATCATGACTTACGTAAAGCCTACGAGGGGTTTGAGCATAGTCACGCATCAATTTTTTATAATGTGATGACCCAGTACTCTAACGTGTCAAAGATCACGCAGGTGGGTATTAGAGACTATAGCCGCGAAGAGCGTGTCTTTATGCAGGAGCTCGGGCAGAGAGGGCGTTGCTTCTACGGGCGGGATATTTTCAGAATGAAAGCTGAGGGCGAGACATTTAAGTCAATTACTACTGAGATCATATGCACGCTGCCCGAAAAAGTTTACGTCTCGTTCGATATCGATGGGCTTGATCCATCTTACTGCCCGTCGACTGGGACACCGGTTCCCGGGGGTCTTTCATTCGACGAAGCAAGTTACATCTTAGAAGAGCTAGTTCGAAGTGGCAGGCGAGTGGTCGGTTTTGATCTGACCGAGGTAGCCCCAGATCCTGACGGTGGTGAGTGGGATGCTAACGTGGGAGCGCGTTTGCTTTACAAACTTTGTGGTTGTTTACTTCGCTCTCAAAAAATCTGCTGACGGTTGATCGGGACTTATATCCAAAGTGAACGCTCGCGCTTTTTTTAAAAGAACTGCCCTTTTGCTTGTAGTCGCGGTGGTTGTTGCGATCGCGACTTGGATGTACTATCCGGCTGTTTTGTTGCCTTCACCCCGTCTTACATTTAAGGTCGAGGGATTTTTTGATTCGAAAATTAACTTTAGAGATGCCGGTGCCAGTATTAACGAATGCGCCAAAGAACCCTTACTTCCAGAATCCAAAATCATGCGATCTTCAGGTTTTTTTTCTGGTTGGTCTTGCGAGAAGGTAGGTCGTCCTGATGTGATCTACTCACTCAATTATTCAGATGCTGAGGGTAAGCGTTATTACTGCAGAGGTGCTGAGGGTCAGCCTCAGGGTTTGCTTGTGGGCACGTACTTCCAGAGTGTCGAGATGAATGATATCGAGTTTCTCAGTAACTGGAGTAAGAACCCGGAACAAGTGAGGAGCGTCTGCAAGTTCCTTGACGACGGAATTAAACAGATCAGAAAAGGCAAAAAAATCCTACTTCATTGTGATGCTGGACGTGATCGTACGGGTGCTGTTGTGGCGCTGATGGCGGCTTACGAGCTTGAAGCGCGAGGACCGCTTTCAGATCATGCTATTCAGGCTATTGAGTGCGATTACCGTAAGTCAAAGTCACTGAGGCCTGAGAAGTATGGTCGAATACAGAAGCTTCTTGAAGAACTGCGCACCTCTGGTGGTGTTCGTCAGTTCTTGCATAATCAGTGCGGCAGTCTCGTCAACGACATTTGAACTTTACAACTACTTTGTAGATAGACCGATCAGCATCCAGCATGGGAAGTTTCTTGGCGGATAAAATTGTGGGCTTTAACTTAAAGTGTTCTTCGCAAAAGTCTGCCGCCTGATTGAGAGCATCACGGCTCAACTCGTCATCATCTGGGTCGTCATCGTCTGCGTCTGGTGTTGCAGTCACTTCATGAATGCCATTATTACCAGCAACGACGTCTGTATAGTGAGCACAGGCGCCGTATAATACTGTGTAGGCTAGTATTATTACCGTCCAGAGCCTCATTTCGAATCCTGATCTCGTTGTGACGCCTCGTCAGCGCCAGGAAAAAACTCCTGCTTTTGACGGATCATGTGGCCAGCAGGGATGGGTACTCCCAGTTCGTCAACCCTAAAAATGTCTTTTGAAAGATTCAGTGATTCGCAAACCCTTGTCATGGTCGAAGGCACAAAAGGATAAAGCATAATCATGATGTTTTTCAGAACATAAAAACAACTGAACAGTGCGTCACGTCGTTCGGTCTCCGGGAAGCGGTCGTCGTGTGGCTTAAACTGCGTGAAGAGGCTGTTGATAGTTCGAGCGTAGTTTTCGATCGCATAAAGTAAGGTGGCGTATTCCGCTCTTTCCATGGAGCGCAAATATCTTTGGACCATCTTGGTGGTTTCTTCGAGCACCTTGGCATTCACGCTGCCCTCTGGAACGCGTCCACCGAATTTGGAGTGACAGGCTGAAATGGGTTTCTCGAAAGCGGCGTTCATGGGGCCTGCCAAGAACTTATTGCGTTCTGCGAGCATGCCGAAATCAAAGTTGGACGCTTTTTCAGGTAGGCTGAGCAAGGCTACGAAGTATCGTAACTGGTCTGCCGTCAGATTCTTCTCGTCTAGAAGCTGATCGCCGGTATAGAAGTTACCTTTCGATTTACTCATTTTTTCGCCGTCGACCATCAAATGGTAAACTCCGAAAATATCTGTCAGCTGATAGTCGCCTTTTTGAGGTAATGTCAAAGGATCGGCCTGGGTGCCCAGCCACATGGCTCCCTGCATGAGCGTATAGAAAAACACGTTATCTTGGCCAAGGAACTGGTATATTTTTGCGTTTGGATCGCGCCAAAAATCATCCGATTGGTTCGGGTCGCGGCCCTTTTCTTTGAGTGCTACTTTTGAGAATGAAATCGGCGCAATCAGCGAGTCAGGCCATACGTATAATGTTTTTCCTTTCATCTCAGGATCAAGTTCAACTGGAAGGGGAATGCCCCATTCAACATCCCTAGAGATAGCACGGTGGGCCCAACCGTCGACTATTTCCGTGTTAAATCCTTTTGCATCAAGAATGTCGCGAGTGCTCAGGAGTTCTTTCTTGCTATCGCACTGCAGCATTATTTTTTTGCCAGCAGCGTATTTGCTTTTGTGCTTCGGAAGTGTCTCTTTGATGTCTTTATAGGCGGGCTCGTGCACATTATCGAAGCGAAGGCAAGGAAGCACCGTGTTGATAACTTCTAGATATACTGCATGGCGCCAAGTCTTCTCTTTGGTTTGAACCCACTCGCGCAGAGTATCGGACACCTTCCACATATCAAGCCACCAGTGCACCGTGCCGCGAAGCTCAGGCGTTGAGTCACTCAGAGCGCTACGAGGTGATTTCAAATCACTTGGGTTATGCTGAGACCCACATTTGTCGCATTCGTCACTGTAAGCGCTATCATTGTCGCACTTTGAGTTTGGACACTGACCTCGCACGAAACGATCCTGCAAAAATCGACCAAGTTTTGGATCATACCATTGCTGGGTCGTTCGTTTTTCAAGCATGCCGTTTTGATATATGCGCTTGATAAAGTCTTGGCATATCAGTTTATGCGTAGGGAAACACTCCGGTCTTGAAGTTCCAGTGTATACATCAAGGCTGATATCATAGCGCTGGAGGGTGTTTTTTTGGCGATCATGAATGCCCTTAATAAATTCTGTGATCGGTACTCCTGCTTGAAGTGCTGCAAGTTCGCTCGTTGACCCGTGATCATCCGTTCCACAAACAAAAAGAACATTTTCGGCGCCGATTAGCATACGAAGCCATCGTGCATAAACGTCCGCTGGCACATGGGCTCCAGCCAGGTGTCCCAGATGCACTGGGCCATTGGCATAAGGCATGCCTGCAGTAACGACCGCCTTAGATGGGCGTTTCATCTGACGTTTGAGCGTTTCGATGTCGGGTGGAGTGTATTGATTGGGTTTCATAGTCTTGAGTTAGGTCCTTGTGGCGTTTAATAACCCAGCGTTGTTTGGGGTTTCACCATTTCACATTCGTATCACCCTGGACGACCTCGCGGAAGCATTGGGACTTATCCTTCGTACAAACAAAGGCTACCAGCTTATATTTGATTTTTTCTGACTTCATTTTGATAGGCGCACTCGTCAATGAGAATCCTGCTATGTCTTCTTTCCAGTCTGCTCGCTTGAGCTCTTTTTTATCAAACTGAATTTTTCCAGATGAAAGTATCTCTAGTTTCCATGGACCGTCCTTGTTCACGACCAAGTCACCACTGGGCAAGGTTTTGAATGTGAATTGGACGCGGTTATCAGGTTGACTAAGAGCAGTCACCTCCACTGTGGCCTTGCCAGCGGCCTTACTCGTGGCCATAGCGATGAACGGACTTAGAGACCACAGAGAAAAACCGAGAACGATTGCCTTACAGATTGTCTTCATGATCACACCTTCTTTTTTTGTTTACGTTTCTTAATATTATAGCCTGGTGTTTTCCGCTCAATACGAATCACTGCGGGATTAGATTCTATCTTTTGCATCATCAATTGCAACTGTGCGGAATCTCGCACCATGATTTCAAAATCAAGATACCCCATCGCGTCTTTGCCGACCTGAACCTGAGCTTTGTGTATGTTAGCGCCTGTACTGCTGATAACGGCGGTAATATCGGCAAGAATTCCGGGTTTATCGATGGTTACAATTCTCAGGTGCGTCGCAAAATTGGCCGAATCTGACGCAGTGGCTTGCTGCCCCCACGCTGCTTCCACCCTCCTAGCAGGATCCATATCTCTAGCCCTAGGGCAATCAAATCGGTGAATGGTCACCCCGCGACCTCTGGTCACAAATCCGACAATATCCTCGCCTGGTAATGGGTTACAGCATCGTGCCATCGCCACAAGAAGGTTATCGAGTCCGGAAACTAAAATACCCTTGTTTCGTCCAGTTTTTTTACCTAGTGGGCTCGCGTCAGACTTGGAAGATTCGCTGGCCGAGGTTTCTTCTTCGGCCAGTGTTTTGGGGCCTTTTTGAGGATAGGCCCGAGCTATCAAATCCTCAGGGTTTAACTTCCCATAACCAATTGCGATGAGCATGTCGTCAATCGTATTTTCCCGCGACGCTTTAAGCAGCGCAGATAGTTCGTTAGCTTTCTCCATTTTGTCGAAATCCAGATGCCTGTGCGAAAGCTCTTGCTGTAGGATGTCTCTCCCCAGCTGCTTGCTTTTGTCTCTCTGTTCAACTCTCAGATAAGCTCTGATTCGATTTTTTGCCCTGGACGTGGTGACGAACGAAAGCCAGTCTTTATTAGGGCGTTGCTTAATGGCGGTAATTATCTCGATGATATCCCCGCTTTTAAGCTCTTTTTTAATGGGAACCATTCTACCGTTTACTTTGGCGCCGACGGTGGACTGTCCCACAGCCGAGTGTACGGCGTAGGCAAAGTCAAGGGCCGTTGCCTTGGTCGGTAGCTGAATAACATCGCCCTTTGGGGTGAAGACAAAAATCTCCTCCTCGAAAAGATCGACTTTTACAGCCTCCAAAAATTCATCTGGATCCTTTAGCTCTTTTTGCCACTCAACAATCTGGTTTAACCAAGCCATCCTTTGAGACTGCGGCGTTTGACGCGCCACGGCTGAGCCACGTTCCTTATAATTCCAGTGAGCAGCGACCCCGTACTCACAGACTTCGTGCATTTCACGCGTCCTGATTTGTATTTCACACGGCTCTCCACTTGGTCGAATAACTGTTGTGTGTAAGGACTGGTACATGTTTGCTTTGGGCATCGCAATGTAGTCTTTAAAGCGACCGGGCATCGGTTTCCACATGGCGTGGACCACGCCAAGCGCTTCATAGCAGTCCTTGATCGAGTCAACGATAATTCGAAACGCGAAAAGGTCATGAACATCTTCAAATTGAAGGCCTCGATCATGCATTTTCTTGTAAATAGAGTAAAAATGTTTCGGCCGACCTCTCACTTCCACATTGGAGAAACCATATCGATGTAGTTCAGCGAGCACTATTTCGCGGACCTCCTCGATGTATTTCAGGCGCTCGGCTTTTTTTGACGCGATCTTTGATTTTAAGTCGGTATAAATTTCGGGCTTGAGTTGGCGTAAACAGAGATCCTCTAGCTCACTCTTTACCCCGTACATTCCGAGCCTGTTGGCTAAGGGTGCGTAGATGTCCATGGTTTCCTGGGCGATCCGCTGACGTTTTGCTTCAGGAAGAGCTTTAATAGTGCGCATATTATGCAGACGATCTGCGAGTTTGACGATGATGACACGAATATCTTTTGCCATCGCCATGACCATTTTTCTGAAATTTTCGGCTAGCTTTTCCTGACTAGAACGAAATTCGATACGCGCGATTTTTGTTAAACCATCGACCAATTCTGCTATCGTGGGGTCAAACTCCTTGGCGATGGTTTCTAAGCTGACATGGGTGTCTTCGACGACGTCGTGTAGAAGGGCAGCGATAACGCTAGCTTGATCAACTTTGAATGCAGCCACGATGGACGCGACTTCGACCGGATGGGTCACGTAGGGTTCGCCCGAGTATCGTTTTTGATCGCCATGGCAGTTACACGCGAAGTCAAAAGCTTTACGTAGTTGGGGCTCCTGGAAGTTTGGGATATTCTGCGCGACTACAGCTGCAAGTTCACTGTATAGTTCGTCGGGTTTTTTTGTAGCCACTTCGGCCATCGAATTTCCTTAGCGCGTCAAAGAAAAAAACGCCATCAGCCAATCTAGTGTCCGAATTTTTTCCTTAAACCTAAAAGAAAAGGAGACGTGTCAAACTCCTCTACGAGTTTGTCGCAAAGAGCTATTCCAGCGCTCTTGCTTAACGTTGAATGTTTGCCATCTACGATGACTGATTTTAACTCAGAATAAGCTCTGTCCATGTTGTCATTGACGATGAAATTTTCGTAAAGGTTACCTGAGGAGATTTCTTTTTTTGCGGCTACAAGGCGTTTCCACCGGTCTTTTTCGCTATCTGTCCCGCGTTGTTCAAGGCGATTCCAGAGGGATTCAATCGATGGTGGCAGGATGAAAACCGTTACCGCGTCTGGCTTTGATCGAAGTATCGTTTGGCAACCCTGTACGTCAATTTCAAGCAACACGTGGTGTTTTTTGGAAAATATGCGTTCAAGCTCTTTGCGGCTAGTTCCATAAAAATTTCCAAAAACCTCGGCCCACTCAAGAAGTTCACCGTGTTGGATCATCTTTTGAAAGTTATCTCTCGCCACGAAGTGATAGCTCGAGCCGTCAACTTCGCCGTCTCGTTTTTTGCGAGTGGTATGGCTCACCGCGATTTCAACTGTGGGAAAATCCCGCATCAGCCGGTTATTTAGGGTGGTTTTACCGGTTCCCGATGGGGCGGAAACCACAAACAGTTTTGACATAGGAACGTCGCCTAAAAAAATGAGCTCACATCAGAGTCGGGCTACTGGGCTAGAAAAAGTGAGGTGGGTTCTTTTTACCCCAATTTCCCTAGTTTTAATCATAACTTGACCGGATAGCGCAAGCAATCAGCAGTCGCTGCCTAAGATGATTTTTTATAAACAGGGCGGGAGTTTGCTAAATTGGCGAGATTTTGTTGAAATAACGTCATGAAGCACAAAGCTATTCAACGATTTTTCGTGTTATCTGCTAGTTTGATAGGCAGTTTTTGCCTGACTGCGTGCGGCCAGTTTGGGCCAGAGTTTATGGATCAATCAGAGCCCCCCTTGCCGGTCGTCAGGCTCACTGAGCCGCAGGCAGTCGACTCCGGGTCATCAGTGCGTGGTAGTTACATCGTCATGTTCCGGACTGAACGGACGAAGTCTAATCTATTTTTTGCATCGTTTGCGGCAGAATACGCTCACCACTACTCGATACTAAGCGACAATTTTCTCAGTGATTCTCGGGTTAAGGATATCGACGTTATCTCGACGATTGATTTGGGTAGTATCCAGGACGTGGAGTGGGAGAGCGAATTTGACGGGCCGTCTGTTCTAGCAAATCTTTTTGATGGGCCGACCGATGATGCATCGGCGGGGGTTATGGCGCGCGTTGATTTTGACTCGGAAGATTCAGCAAAGGCACTGCTTCAAGAGTGGGAATCCGACAAAAAGATTTGGTTTGCTGAACCTAACGAAATCTCACGACTTTCCGCGGGTGAATTTGGTAAGTGGGCTTCAAGTTATGAAACGTTTCAAGCCTGGTATGGTGCTATTAATTTACCAGCAGCCATGCGGGCATTGGCTGCAGAAAAGAAACCAGATGGCGCCCAAGGTGAAGATGCCACGATAAATGCCAATACTATGATTGCCGTCATGGACAGTGGCGTTGATTACGAGCATCCACAATTGAAAGATAATATGTGGGTTAATTCGTCGGTGGGGTCCGCTGGTTGTCCAAATGATGTCCACGGCTGCAATACGACCGCGCCGAAGAAGGGAACGCTGGGTAACGGCGATGTTTGGCCGAATCAAGCTAGTGGGCCTGGTGTCGCTTGCAATGATGGCGCTGACAGAGCCAAATGCAATCATGGGACTCACGTTGCAGGTATTATTGCGGCAAAACCCAGTGGAGCGTCCGACGCGAGTAAGTACGGCGGAGTCTGTCCGTTTTGCAAGATTATGGCCATAAAAGTTGCCGAGCTTGAGAGTTCGAATACATCCGGGGAACCCAGTATCCGGGACGATAGTCAGCTTAGAGCCTTCAAGTATCTGACGCGATTTAGAAAAAGCGGCGCAACGGCTGTGCGACTTGTTAATGCATCTTTCGGTAAGTATGGTCGCTCGCGAAGCCAGGCCATCCTTATTGACGTTTTAAAGCGCGTAGGAACTGGTACGTTGGTGATTGCTGCCGCGTCTAACGAGGATTCTGTTATCCGCTCCTATCCCGCTGCATTTTCCAACGTAATTGCTGTGGCATCTGTTGGTACAGACAGCGATCAGACATCTGTCCAAAAATCTAGTTTTAGTAACTATGGATCTTGGGTCGATATTGCTGCACCCGGTTACGGTCTTCTTTCGACATATTCAGGTGGTCGGGCTCAGGAGAATAGTGGAACATCCATGGCTGCGCCTGCCGTGGCGGGTGCAGCCGGGATTCTACTTTCAGCCTTTCCAAATTTGAGTTTCAATGAGTTGCGAGAGCGAATTGTCAACAGTTCTAATTCGAAGATGCTCTATGTCGATGGCAAGGACGCTGAAGTAAACGTGCAGTACTATTATCCAAAAATCAGCGGTGAGCCTGTTAGGCGTCCTTTGTTGGGCGGTGGCTATCTTGATGTGCTTGGGATGCTGAAGAAGGATAGTAACTCTGCGACAGGACAGCCGATCGAACGAGTCACATCGGGGTGTGCTGTGATCGGGCTAATCAATTCAGATGTCCCCCCATTCGTCTTGATTCTTCTGCTACTGGCTCCCATCATTATGAGCATCACACGGACTAAAGGTAACAAATGGGTAATTTAGCCCTGGTTTTTCACGTGGCATCATTGGTGGGCTTTGTCGGTCTTGGACTATGGATCGTTCATCAAGCAAAACTATTAAAGACCTGGCGGGACTGGAATTCGCCCGAAGCATCCCGCAGGATTCTGGTGGGTCGACCTGTTCGCGTCTTGAGAGACTTTGCGAGGGCTATTGGCGCGGACTTTGAGTCCGAGATCGCAGATGATGCCTTACCAGCGCGTCGTTTGAGCCTACTAAATGCCTTCGAGCTACATAAGGCCGGGTTTGTGGAGCGAATAGCTGTCAAAAATGCTAGCACGCCGTGTGTTTGTTTTGTTTTAAGGCACAAACCGAGTACAATGGTGGTTGATGTTGATGCTATGAGTCGGGAGCTCGGCGCTGAGCTGTTGCTTGAGTGGCGGTAGCTATGGACATTCAGACTGAACGCCATGTGGCGCGGTTAGACCATTTTTATTCACTTGCGACAAGTTAGGGAGGACTTATGGCAAAGTTAGTTACTGTTATTATTGGCCTTATCCTCGTGTCCAGTTGCACCACCATGGTTGGAGCTGACAATAACGCCCCTAAGACTCCGCCAGCCATTGCAGCAAACATGGATCTAGATCAGGCGTTGCGTGCAGCCATTGACTTTGGAGGCACGACAGCGCGGGATGTGCGAAGACTGATCGACAAACGCAAGCAGTGGCCCATGGCAGAGAAGGTTTTATACCAAGCCATTCAGGATGGCATCATCAAATATCAGAACTCTCAGCTAATAAACGCGGTGGTGCTGTATACCTCGGGTCCTGTACTGCCGAATCAAGCCCTTTTTACTCAGATGGTCACATCTGGCCGACCCCTCGCGAGGCAGCTTGCTTGGCAGATGGCGGCGTCATTGCCCGGTAAGGAGATGAGGACAGCCATGGAGCGCGAATTGAATCGCGCAATTTCCGACGATGAT
>JBEIGW010000054.1:0-12750 GCA_040381655.1 Deltaproteobacteria bacterium | reverse complement strand
GATGATGGGAATCCGCTTTAAAATAACGATAGTTAATGGACACTTGTGAATCTTGGGAATAAAATACTAGGCTCATGAAAATTGACGCTAATCAGGGGTCGTGTAAAAAATGACGCATCCTATTGGAAAACAAGCTAATAATCACACCACTCACCCTATGATGGCTTTCGAACACTACATGTACGCCGATGATCGGCCGACACATTCCATGGTTGTTCAGATGCGTTTTTGGTTTAGCGGTCATTTTCAAAGGGAGCACTTCGTTTCTGCCCTAAGTCAAACACTCATGCGTAACCGCATGTTCCAAATGAAGCTATCCGGTAAACCGGGAGCACGAACATCAAAGATAAAGTGGATAGAAGAACCAAGCCTAACGTTACCGTTTATTACTTGGGCGTCCCTTGAGGACGCCATATCCGACCCCTCACACCTAACTCATATCAACTTAGAAAAAGAAATCGGACTTCGATTTTTGATCCGCGATAATTCCAAATCAGAGCCCGAGGTGGCTGACGCCAAAACCGAGTTAGTCGCACAGTTTCATCACAGCGTTTGCGACGGCGTAGGAATGTTACTCTTCATCGAAGAACTTTTGATCCATTATTCAAGTTTAAGCGGAATCGCCAACCACCCGCTCAGGCCAATTGATCCAACCTTATTCAGCTATCGTGGAGACTTTTGGCTAACCAAGGCCGATTGGAAAAACAGATTCTTCAAGGACCTCCAGCGCGCATTTAATTACTTTAAATTCCTAGCGCAACCTTTAGCTCACCCTCAAATACAAACTGGTGATCTTACGAGCCGTGCAGATATATTCGCATCCGAACGACACGTTTTTAGTGCGGCCACGATGAAAAATATACGGCATACCGCGAGATCCATCCAGGTCACCGTCAATGATGTGCTGTTGCACGAGCTATTCCACACTCTAAGCACCTGGAATAAATCTCTCGGACGAATTCGAAACAAAATTCGTATTGCCCTAGCCACATCTCTTAGAACTGAACAAGATACGAGACAGTCGTGCCTTAACATCGTTAGCATGGTTTTTCTGCACAAAAGTCACCAGGACGTGAGCAGCAAGAATTTGTTGGCGGGTATCGTCGCTGAGACCCGAGATGTTAAACAGAATCGGATGGGGATTACCTTAGCCCGTTTTATGGGGTGGTGTGGCAAAATCCCTCTAGCAATTAAACTATTTATGGATCTACCATATTGCTCTGCGACCGCAGTGCTGACAAACTTGGGCGCCACTCTCTCGAACTCCTCTTTGGTAGACGAGAGCGGAAAACTGACGGTCGGACCCTTACGCCTTGAAGGCTACGAGCTTTTGCCACCAGTTCGGCCGCGCACTAGCGCATCATTTGCTATCAATTACTATGCCGGTCAGCTGAGCGTGAGCCTTCGATTTGACTCGACACGATTAACGCGGGCCACCGCTATATCTTTGCTTGAGCGATATTGCCAACGCTTAGAACAGGTTGCTGAAACCAAGTCACTCACTGGCCTCTAGGCCCTCAAAAATCCGCGCAAGACAAATTCCAACAGAGTGACTCGTTGGAATCTGCATCCCTGACTTAGCCCTCGGTAACTGCAGATTATGCGTAACGAGCATGGCTTCCTCGGCAGAACGGGGTTCGTGATCAGAAAACCATACTAGAGCGATATCAGAGTGCGCCACTACTGGGACCAAGTCCAATAGGCTAATCTCACCCTTACCTTCTATGAGCGTGTCCACGGAGATGACGTATTTCTTGGCTTTGACGGCATCCTTAAGTCGAGTGAAGGTCTGCATGGTCGCGAGCCGCATGGCTCCTTGCCCCGACGCCGCACGTCTTGCCTCTAAGCTATTTATGTCGCAACTTGGCGCAATTAGCGCCCCTTGCTCAACACCATAACTCGCCATTAATCGCGCCGCATAACCAATCTGCTCGGAAGATGATGGCCTAACAAGAACAATTGCTAATTGTTCAATTTTACGACCGAGCGTTTGTTTGTCGTCCTGATCTGTCACGTGACTTTTTGACCCGGAAGTGCGCCGGAATCGGGGCTAAGCAAGAAGATGTCCTTACCGCCAGGACCCGCCGCCAAAACCATACCTTCGCTCATGCCGAACTTCATTTTTCGCGGCTTTAAATTTGCGACAACAACCGTCAATCGTCCAACCAAGTCTTCGGGCCTATAAGCCTGACGAATACCGCTGAATACAGTCCTTTTCTCGCCACCCAAATCTAGAGTCAACTGCAAAAGCTTATCGGCGCCCTCGACGGTAGAAGCCCCCTCAATACGAGCGACCCTGAGATCTATTTTTTGAAAATCTGTGATTTCAATTTCACCCGCTCTAGATGAATTATCATGCGTCGCCGGCATTTCCTTCTGCGGCAAAGCCTGTGCTGATTCCGCTTTTTGGTATTCAACCATATCGTCAACTTTCTTTGGATCCACGCGTTGCAGCAGGTGTTGAAAAGCCCCCAGCGAGTGGTCGCGTAGGATTACGTTAGTCGAATCCCATGAGTAAGATTTTTCACAAAATAACGCCTCCACCTTGAGAGCATAGGACGGTAAGACTGGCTTCAAATAAATAGTTAAGATGCGAAACACATTCAACGCCGCCGCCAGAACCTGCCTAGTTTTTTGCTCATCGGATTTTACAAGCTTCCACGGCTCATAGTCATCAAAAAATTTATTTGCAGCATCGGCAATCTCTCGTATGACGACCATCGCCCTAGCGAAATCCCGATTCTCATAATGCTCCGCAATCTCCACCGACTTACTTTGGGCCATTTTTACAAGTTGCGCGCCATCATCGGCCATATTGCCAATCTTATTATCTAACCTCGCGAGCATTTGTGCAGACCGAGATGCTATATTAGTGATTTTTCCAATGAGGTCAGAGTTGACGCGCTGAGTAAAATCATCCAGGCTAAAATCAACATCGTCGATGCCATCGTTGATCTTACAAGCCATGTAATATCGAAAAAATGACGGATCAAGGAACTTAATATAATTTTTGGCCATAATGAATGTGCCACGCGACTTGCTCATCTTCACGCCGTTCACCGTTAGGAACCCGTGCACCATGATCTGCTTTGGGGTATTGAAGCCCGAGCTTTTTAAAATAGCAGGCCAAAACAAGGTGTGAAAGTAAACGATATCTTTACCTATACAGTGATAAATCTCAGCTTTTGGATTCTTCCAATAGTGCGATAACTGTTTTCCATTTTTGTCACAATACTCTTTAGTGGCAGAAATGTAGCCAATCGGTGCATCCATCCAAACATAGAAGTACTTTTTGGGATGCCCGGGAATTTCAAAACCGAAATAAGGTTCATCACGGGAAATGCACCAAGGTTTCAACTCTCCAGCAAGCCACTCATTTAGTTTGTTTGAAATCTCTGTTTGGACATGGCCTGGGACCCATTGTTTGAGAAAGTCTCGGTAGTCTTCCAAACGCACAAACAAATGCTCCGTGTCTTTGGGACTAGGCGCACTGCCGCACAGAGCGCAGGCTGGACTACGCAAATCGAGTGGATCATACGTCGCGCTACAAGCTTCACAATTATCCCCATACTGATCCGCCGCTCCGCATTTCGGACACGTACCTTTGACAAAACGATCTGGCAGAAACATTTTATCGTGTCCACAATAAAGCTGACGCATGGGTTTGACGTCAACCACGTTGGCCTTTTTTAAACTTTCGAAGCAAAACTCGGCCATCTGGCGGTTTGTGGTCGAGTTGGTTGACGAGTAGTGGTCATGATGAATTTCAAAATCTTTGAAATCCTGAACGTGTCGATGCCACATTTTCTCGATTAACTCTTCGGGACTGATGTTCTGCTTTCGAGCCGCGATCATTATCGGCGTGCCATGAGTATCGTCCGCGCAAAGGAAGAGCGCGTCATGGCCCCGCATTTTCTGAAATCTAGTCCAGAAATCACAAATAAGGTGCTCGAGCATATGCCCGACATGGAGATCACCATTCGCATAAGGCAGGGCAGCAGTGATAACAATTGAGCGCTCAGACATGGTCACTCCAAACACTAAAAACGTTTGATATAACTGGTGTTTAGCCTACCACCGCCCAGTCACAGCAGCAACGTGATAGTTAAGCAAAAGGGGGACCAAATAAGCGACAAACGGATATCCATGCTTATTTTTTGGCGCTTTCCGATTCTTCTTGCTGCCGCGTGAACGTCATGACAACGTTTTATCAATAAATCACGCTTCCCAATATGGAGGTTTTTGCATGTGCCGTCGTTTCTTGAGAACACTGCACCGCGCAGCGGGCGTCATCGCTTTTACTTTGCTACTGAATGGATGCACACATGACGCCAAGAGCCCTCCCCCCCTTCAAGAGCCCGTAGCGTCAACGCACACCGACTCTGCGCGCATAAGCTTGGAAGAATGCTCTCAAAAAACCTTGCCGGGCAATCTTTGCAATGCTGATCTAACGCAACTAAGACCCACGCAGTTTTGTGTTGGTTATCGTGATATAGCCCGCAAGAAGGCTAAAATTGAGTCGGAAAAAAAATCCTCTTCGGGAACTTTAACTACAAAATCTTTCAAGCACGGCACTGCCATTAAGGGCCCAGAGGAAGTTTTTTACCTAGTTGACGGTCATCACAGAGCCAAAGCGCTACAAGAGGCTGGTGAAAACGTTTTCTCGGTGAAAATCATCGCCGACTACTCGGATCTCCCCATGACAGAATTTTGGGACAAAATGGTTCGTGAAAAAATGGTTTGGCTTTACGATGAAAGTGGGATTGGTCCACAGAGTCCACTGCATTTGCCAATTAATTTAGGGGATCTCGTGGATGACCCTTATAGAACTTTAGCCGAAGACGCTCAAGACCGCGGCGCCAATAAAAAATTGGACGTTTTGTTTCAAGAATTTTACTGGGCCAATTTTTATCGAACGCGCATCGAAAAAATAAAAGTTCTAGAAAACTACGAGGGCGCGTTGGATGATGCGCTTAATCTTGCTAAAACTCCCGCCGCGAGCGATCTACCCGGATTTATTGGCTCCACCAATTAGATTGTTATACCCAGTGCTTGGCTCCAATCGGATCCCGGGGGAACGAGTCGTCTTGCATGAAGGTCGAAAAAACCCATAGTGATAAGGGCCTCACAAAATATTGTCCCGTCTCGATCTTCAATCGTCTGACGCATCACACCAATCTTTCCACGCCACGACTGCATAGAGCTTCGGATAAGCACGTCCTGCCTAAGGCGCAGCTCCCGGCGAAACTTGCACTGAATCTCGAGAACAACCGGTCCAATCGCTGACGACCGCACATAGTCCAGGCCACAACCTTTTGACGTAATCATGTCCCATCGTGCCTCCTCAAAAAGCGCGATATAAGCGACATTGTTGACGTGACCATAAGCATCGATGTGGTGCTCTAGGATCTTTACAGGGTACGTAAATACCGGAAAATTCATGATTTTAATGAAACCTTACTAAATGCATAATATTATTGAATTTTAATAAAATTATGTTAAAATTGCGGACGCTCTAAGAATACCTCTAGTTCGGTCTAGTTGCCATGATGAATTCCCGCTTAACATTGGTTTTTCAATTAAGGTTTAGGCAAGCGCTCGTTGCTGTCGCTTTGTTAATTTGTTGCACGTGGCCATCCGTAGTCAAAGCAGAAACCGATTCCATATGCATTCAAACGTTCAATGCATATGGTCCAGCTTATTCACGCGATCTGGAAAAAAGGACGGTCGCAGTCGGAGAGGAACTTAGTGCATCCCCCTGTGGCATTGTTCAAATGCAGGAGGTTTGGAGCGATACCCACCACAACTGGATGATGGACGCTTTAGCGGAGAGTATGTTCAGGTTATCGAGCGTGCGGTTTGACAACTTTCAACGACCACAGATAGGCCAATCAGGACTGGCCACCTTTACCACCGAAATTTTATCCTCACAGAGTTTTGTACCATTCCAGGTTAACGCTGATGGTCTTGTTGATAATGTGCGAGAGCTTCTAGGTGTGATTAAGGGAATCGGATCAAGTATGATCACGATTCGTCAAAATGAGGATCAAAAAATATACCTCATGAACGTCCACCTACATCCGACTAGTCAGCGCGTAAGGATTGCCCAGGTCGTTCAGCTTTTAGAGGCCTTTTTCAAATATTATCCTTTACAGGATCCCTTGATTATAACGGGTGATTTTAATTTTCAGCCCGCTTCGGCAGAATATAATCTTCTGCAAAGCGTCACAAGATTGACGGATGCATATGTCGCCACGAATGGACCTTATGCCACCGATACTTGTACTTACTGTGAAAATAATGTTCATCATTGGCCAGGCCAAGGTGGTGTATTGGATTACATCTGGTCCCGTCGCGGCCAAAATCACGCCGTCACACACCAAAAGACATTCGTAAACTTATATGGTTTCAACGGGGTCACACCATCTGATCATTTCGGTATGAGGAGTCTCGTAAACCTGACGGAATCAATCGTTGAATTCGTTGACCCTAAAATCTTCGATGACCGCCGTCAAGAGGCACTTACGGCCACTTACGCAGCCATCAAAGCTCTGGATGCCCAAGGCGCGGCATATGAGCCGTTTTACTCGACAAGACAATATTTGCACAAACTCGCTGAGCGTCTGGACCAAGAAATAGGGTCGCCGGATCCCGTTATTTCAAACTTGAGCGTACGGTAGTACGCTCCGACCTGACACGAACATACGCCTTGAAAATCAGGCCCGAGGTAGGTTTTACGAAAGTTATGCTCTTTTTGTCGTCATCGAGTTTTTCTGTTAACATCGTGTATAACGGTCATAATTAACCAAATGGATTTTCCAGGATGCCCCCACTGCCCGAGTTAATACAAACGCTACGTAAAAGTTTAAAACCCCTGGAACCGTCCCTGGAAAGAGCTTACGTTCAGCGCCAGCTACAGGTGATTTCCGGTCCGCTAAAATTTGCCGTGATTAGTGGCAGTATAGCCCTTTGGGCTGTGATCATTGGTGTAAACATCACTAATCGCGGGACTCCGTTTCAATGGATCATCGGCGCGGCCATTCAGGCGTGGCTCGTTTTCTGCTATATCAGCCTTAATTCTGTCGGACGAATACGCATGGTTGCCGTCTATATGACCCCCGTGATTCCGACGACAATCGCCTACTTTGTTACATGGCATGTCATCCCCAATCTAGAATCAAAAGAAACCATGATTCAGTCATACCCTCTGGTTATTCTATTGGTGATCCTTTTTTATGCATTTGAGACCATTTCCTCGCGGTTAGCGCTTATTGGCGGCGTGTTGACATCCGTGATCATCATTAGCGGCCGATTGAACAATCCATATCTCGCTCCCACTGGCCTAATTCCTTTATTTACGAATCTAGCTATAGCTAATATTGCGGGAATGACCATATGTCTGCATGGATCGATTACTTCGCGCTTGCAGTTCAAGTTTTACCGAGCATCAGAGCGCGACCGTGAGGTCCTAGACTCACTGGTGCAGCGGGTGTTCCCTCAAACGATCGGAAATGAGCTACGTTTGAAGGGCGGTTCAAATCTCGCCCGGTCCTACCAATCCATAACTGTTCTAATCGCTGACATCGCCAATTTTACTCGCATTACAACGACCATGGATCCCAAGCAACTCGTCACGATCTTGCACGAATTGTTCCATCGTTTCGATCGACTTGCTGATCAGCATGGAGTCGAAAAAATTAAGACCATTGGCGATGCTTATATGGCGACTACTGGTTGCCCAGTGACTAGCAAGGACCACGCACCCCGTATGGCTCATTTTGCCCTGCAGCTCATGAAAGTCCTCTCGTCATTCAACAAGAATTTCAACACAGATTTCCAGATACGAGTGGGCATACATACGGGTCCCGTTGTGGGTGGAGTTATAAGTGGAAAGCGCATTAGCTTTGACATTTGGGGCGAAACGGTGAATCTCACTAGCCGTCTTCAACATGTGGCTGAACCCGGCGAAATTATTATTAGTGATGAGACCACAAAGATACTGCGCGGCAAATTCAGCGTTTCTGATTACCGAACCGTCGACCTTAAAGGATTGGGCCCCACAGCCCTCGCCCGGCTCGTGTCAAGTAGCGAGAGAAATCCATTCTTAGGTGCGAAGTCAAATGCCGAAACGAACCCCGACGTTAGTGAACTGCCATTCTTATCCCAACATTAACCCAAGGGAGTTGTCGCGATTTGCTTTAAAAGCCCCTAAACTGAAGCGATAAGGTCAAGTCAGCACCCCAACGCGACGGCTTGTTCTCCAAAATAACCGGCTCTATGAGACCTGAGTAAAACTGCTGGAAAACCCCTAGGCCCAACTGCAAACCTTGCTTAGGTCCCAAAATAAACTTTATTCGAGGAGCTGCATAATAGTAGCCGTCTTCTTTTTTGGATGGATCGTCCTCGCCTTCGGGTACAACCAATCCTTTTTTTCTATGCATTAAGCTTCCGGCTCCCAGCATGCTACCAGTCATAACCCTGAACATATTAGATAAATCCCACTCAAGATCCATGGTCAAACAGAGGCAAAAATCGTCAACAATAAAAGTTTCCCCACCGTATTTCAGTTCAGGCTTATTGGAGAAAAGTACCAAACCACCACCGATTCGGTAAAAATTATAAATCCTGGACGATGTACCTAAATAATAATTCGTGAAAGATTCCTTACCAAGAGCTGACGACCTCCACGTCAGTTCAGGTCGATGATTTGTAAAGTTATCGTACTCGATCAGATTCTGTTCTGACTTCTTGATCGGCAGCGTCAAAGCAAAGTGCTTAAAACTCCCTCTAAAAGTGGGTTCACGTTTGGGGAAACTAGCGGGGAATCGGGCACTATGCACTCGAAGCTCTTCTTCCAGAGTGCTGCGACCAGTCAGGTCGTAAAAGTCTGGCTCTCGAGCAGATTCATAACGTCCCTTATCGCCCTTTACGGCTTTGGGTGATAGCCCGGTTCTGATGAGAAATTGATTGCGATGCATCGGCGTCAAAGTCTTCTCCAAGACGAAAACCGTCTGCGCGACTTGCGAATCCCAAAGAGCCAGCTTAAGGGTCATCGTGCGCTTGGCATCATAGTTTTTTTCCACATAAAGCCCCTTAGCCTCAGAAGGTCTAACCAACGAGTACTCAAAATCAAGACGCTCATCTGTAAAATTAAAGAAAAATATGAAACGCTTATCTTGCCGTGAGTCATTCAATAGCTTTTGTTCATCGGGTGATAGCGTTTCCTTTGCCAAAACTTTTCTGGCCATTTCCGAAAGACCGGGGATTTTGGAGATGTTTTCAAACGCGCCGCCAGCACCAAAGACTCGGATGTCTTTGCGGTACTCGAAGAAAATGCGTTTAAAAATTTCCGGATAATTAAGGATTTCCTTCTCACTAAATGCCGCCACATCTTTTTCAAAGCCTGGTGGGGTCACGACGTCTTTTCGCAAATCCATCAAAGGTGTCATGACGATGAGGTCGCGCTTAAGCGTATCCCAGTCAAAACCCTCGACGGCATCGATTTTATCAACACCAACCATCAGACAGCTTTGGAGCGAAAAAACTAAAAATAACAGACCCAGATGTCTCATTCGAACGTCTCCAAGGTGACCTATCACTGGAAGGCTTAAATCAAACAAAAAACGCATGTAGACTGCTTTGATGATAGCATTCGGGAGATAAATATTAAAACAATATCATTATCTTAAGATGTTTTTGCGGAGTACTGCCTAATTTCTACTCGCAAGCCTGCCGCCAGCGATCCCGGGGACTCACCCGCACAGTAAACGTTCGAGTGAGCAGCAAGCCTTTAGACTTTGCCTTCGTCCAGCGAGTTTCGTATGATCGTGATCCCTAGGATTTTGTTGTGATTACTTTGCGGACTCAGGAGCACTTGGATGAATGACGTCGTTATTATCGGAACCGGTCCTGCGGGACTGACGGCTGCAATTTATGCCGCTCGGGCGAATCTTAAGCCCGTGATCTATGCCGGCTCCATGCACGGTGGACAACTGACAACCACAACCGAAGTCGAGAACTTTCCCGGCTTTGAACATGGCATCATGGGACCAAAATTAATGACCGATATGACGGCTCAGGCGGAGCGTTTCGGAACCAAGATCATCTACGAAACCATCACGAAAGTAGACTTTTCAAAAAGACCCTTCACTCTTTGGGCCGACAAGAAAGAATTCAAAGCCAACACGGTCATCATCGCGACTGGTGCTACGGCAAAAACTCTAGGACTGCCTGGAGAATCTGAGCTCATGGGGCGAGGTCTATCAACTTGTGCGACTTGTGATGGCTTTTTTTATCGAAACAAGGTTGTCGCAGTTACAGGCGGTGGTGACAGCGCCATGGAAGAGGCTAATTATTTATCAAAACTTTGCCAGCAAGTTTATCTGATACATAGACGGGCTGAATTCCGCGCATCAAAGATCATGGTTGATCGCGTGCTGAATAATCCGAAAATTAAAATCATGACTCCTTGGGCGGTCAAAAAGCCGATTGCTGATAAATCGGGACTAACAGGGCTTGTGATTGAAAATATTAAAGACGGCAAAGAGCAAGAGCTCAAAGTCGACGGTCTATTCATGGCTATTGGCCACAAACCAAACAGTGACATTTTCTTACCTTGGGTTGACGTGGATAGTCATGGTTATATAAAAACAACTAATCACACCGCCACCAAGACCCCTGGGGTTTTTGCTGCGGGAGATATTGCGGATCCAGTCTTCAAACAGGCTGTTACCGCCGCGGGACTTGGCTGTCAGGCCGCGATTCAGGCCCAGCGTTTTCTTGAAGAACACGAACATTAATTTCCAGCGGAGTGGACGCCACTTATGAGCCTTCTAAAAACTGTCCAAGAAAAACTATCAAGCCACTTTAGTCGTGTCACAGAGGAGTCTGTTAGAACAACGTTGTCTGCCATCATGGACCCCGATCTTGGCAAGGATATTGTAAGTTTAGGCTTCGTTCGAAACCTCAAAGTATCTGGCTCTGACGTAACCCTCGACATCAACCTCACAACACCTGCATGCCCGGTTAAGGATAAAATGAAAACCGAAGCCGAGGAGCTTTTACGCAAAATTCCGGGTATCGGTAATATTACTGTGAATATGACGGCAACCACCCGGGGTAAAGTCACGCAAGCGGGAAGCCCTATTGCTGCAAGTCTTGGCGGTGTCAAGAACATCATTGCCGTGGCATCGGGTAAAGGTGGCGTAGGGAAATCCACGACGGCCGTCAATCTCGCATACTCGCTAGCTGCGAGCGGATCATCAGTCGGGCTTTTGGACGCCGATGTTTACGGCCCCTCCATCCCCCATATGACAAAACCTAATAAACCAGAGCAGTCCAACAGTAATCTCATAAATCCGCCACTTGCTGGCAGCGTAAGAATTATGTCGATTGGTTTGTTCGCGGGCGGCGATAAGGCGACGATACTCAGAGGCCCGATGGTTTCAGGCGTCATCAAACAATTCTTAACCCAGGTCAATTGGGGAGAACTTGATTATTTGATCATCGACTACCCTCCAGGAACGGGCGACATTCAATTAACCCTTTCGCAGACAGCGCCCATTACTGGGGCTGTTGTTGTGACAACACCGCAGGACGTAGCGTTAATCGACGTAAGAAAAGCCATTGCGATGTTTGACACCATGAAAGTTCCAGTGCTCGGCGTTGTCGAGACGATGAGCTACTTCTTGTGTGATGGCTGTACAAAAAAACATTATATTTTCAGAGACGGAGGAGGTCGACGTGTGGCTTCCGAGTTTGGCGTGAGCTTTCTAGGTGAAATTCCGATGGAACCAAACGTTGCGAATGCTTGTGATCAAGGTAGGCCCTTGGTTGAGTCTGATCCTCAGTCCATTGCCGCAAGAGCTTATCGAGACATTGCAGGAGCTGTCGCCGCGCAGGTCTCGATGATTCACGAAGCTTACAAGGACGCCCTCAACCACTTTTCGATTGAGTGGCGGGCGTAACTCCAGAAAATTGAAATTAGGAGACGTAATTTAGTATGACATCGACTAGCACCCAGCAAATGACTGCACGAGTTCAAAGTGGACCAGCGCCGAGAGTTAAGTCCATCAGTCAACTTGACGAAAGGACATTGGGCATCACGTGGACAGATAACTTAATATCGTCATTTGATGTGGTCGACCTTCGCCGAAAGTGTCCGTGTGCAACCTGCATTGACGAATGGACCCATGAACAACTTTTAAAGCCCGAATCAGTCCCCGAGACCGTTCGACCGCTAAAGGTTGAATCCGTTGGTCAGTACGCCCTGACCATCCAATTTAATGACGGTCATCGAACTGGAATTTACACGTTCTCAATGCTACGCCGACTCCCAAATACCCAAAAAAACTAGCTTTTGTCCCGACTCCCCGGATCCCAACAGCGCGCGAGCCTCGGTTGCGGTTGCACCGCTTTTGACACTGTCAAAAGCATTGACGCCCAGGCGCAGCCTTGTCTTTAATTTTATCCAATAATTTCAAATGGATGTGTGGTTGGGAAGCACGGTATAATATTTGCTACAATAAAGAACGGTGATTTTGTCTAGACCTAACCTTGGGGGTAACGCCATGATTCTTAAGCTCATAACGACGTCAGCAGTTCTGTTAGGTTTTGCGAGCTGTATGCCCTCTAAGCAGGCGCCGGCACCAAGCCAGCAGCCACCCCCTTCGCAGACCACGCCTCCAGGGGGGCGATCAAACCACCAGCACCCTCAAAGATATTGGAGCTAGCAAGCTCATAGTAACGAGG
>JBEIGW010000053.1:0-12944 GCA_040381655.1 Deltaproteobacteria bacterium | reverse complement strand
AGTGCGTAAGTTTTTTGGTGTTACGTCAGACCGTATTTATATCCTGCCGACCTGGTATTGTTTAGTATTCAATCTTTTACTTCTAGTTTTGTTCATTGCGAGCTTTCCGCTTCGTAATCCGTCATTGCTAGTCTTAGTTTTTGCGATGGTGTTTATTCAGCTTTTGTCAATGGTTGAGACACATGTCAATCTTCGTGAAATCGAGATTGAACCGAGTGGTGACAACCTTTTAGAGACAGGCCAGGAGTCCGAAATTGTAATTCAGACAAGAAGTCGCGAAAGTTCATTTGGTCTAAATTTCAGATTTCTCGAGGGAGATTTAGCCAAGGATTTAGCGGACGGACTAGTTCATCGCCGCGTTCTGCGCAAACTTATTCTTAGTGAGTTTGTTTACGCTCTTTTTAAAAGCTTCCGCTCTGAATCTATTAAAGCATCCGACTTCGTGACGGTCTCAAGAGATGCGAAATTTATTCGGCTTCCCATATTATCCGAAACAAGGGGCTACTACCGAGTGCCGCCTATTATTGTTACATCGTTTTTTCCTTTCGGGCTATTTCGTGCGGTCAAGATTGTCAGTCTCGATTCTCATTACACGGCATATCCAACACCGCGACAGTCCAAGCGCAAAACGGAATCTTTTGATCAGGTAGCAAAGGACATGCGGCATGCAGGCTCTGGTGATCGCCTAAATGGCGGCGACGACTATAATCATCACCGCGAATTTTTGGCAGGAGACCCACTTCGACGCATCGATTGGAAAGCATCGTCACGGCGTGGTCTGAAAATTGTGAAAGTTTTCGACTCGTCAGGATTCGTTCGCGGTAATGTGCTGAGATGGTGCGACACAACGGCTGATGACGATGAAGGGAAGCTATCTGAGCTGGCATTTTCCGTTTTAAAATCGACCCATGAGGGTGTCTTCTTTGCGCTTGAATTGCCGCAGCAGAAGACTCGCATCTCCAGCGGCGAGAATCATAAACGAGAATGTCTGAAACTACTTGCGACTTTTAGACGATAAGATGACGACACACCGAGGTGGCTAGGTGAACTCAAAAGATCTTCAAGACGTCGACTACGCAGCCCTCGGACTTATTGCGCTTTATCCGTCTGTTTTGCATCAGCAGCTGGAGAGTGGACGAGGGTTTCTTTTATTCTTCCTGTGTCTCCTTATAGCTGGTTATTTGTGGTGGTCTTTAAAAAAAACCTGGCGATGGAACTGGCTGACAAGAATTGTGTTGGTCGTGGCGTTTGGGTGGATTGGGGTCGTGACAGACGTAACGCGATCAACGTATCTTTTATTCTCGATTTTTCTGGTAACGATTTTATTTTTTTCCTCCTCCAAAAATCGATGGGGGCGAAGCATGCGTTGTTTGTGCGGGATTTTTATTAGCTTGGCATTATTTACGAGCGTTCCCTTGGAATTCGGATTACCAGCGGCGATTCTCTCCATTCTTGTTTTTGTTGGGGGTCTTTTAAGTGTGTGGTCCGGAATGAGTTTGAATAGCTCAATTATCTGGTTCACTAAAAGATCGTTTCGCAAAGAGACCGTGTTTTTAATCATGTTTGTGACGGGCGTTACGGCTATTGGTATTGGTCAAGCTCAGAACTACGCAAGTAGACGCCTTGGTCAATCTGGGCTAGCAGCGTCGCTTGCCCCAGGCTCCATCACTCGTCTCGCATTATCATCAGAGTTGGCCATCAAGATCGATTTTCCGGTAGCAACGAAAATGGAGGCGTCGTCTGTCTATATTCGTGCAAACTCCCTGGATCGATCACTCGGCCTCGATTGGTTGCCTGGTACGAGTAAAATTTTGGCAACAACAGCAATGAAGCCTGATGACGTCGGGTATTCTGTGGCGCTAGCGCCTCGTCACATGGATTTTACGCCTGTAATCGACTATGGAGTGAATGTTTTTGACCCCGCTATGCATGGCCGAGCATTTTCTCCTAGGGATAATGGCGCCTTCATCGGTGGAGGCTTTACAAATGGTTGGCGTCACTACCGGGCAACGAGTCGATCGACGCCAGTTCATGGACTGTCGGAGACGAGTTTGGCAAACCTTCTTTTGGTTGGGGGCCCGATTGACCCTGAGGTTAAAAAATTAGCCGTAGGCTTAGCTCCTCATCCTGAAGACTTAAAGACGTTCTTGAGTAATCTCTCCAATTATTTTAAAGCCTCAGGTTTTGTTTATTCACTGAGTCTTCCTGGGGAAACTGGAGATCTGAAGAATTTTTTATTCGGGACTAGGATTGGTTTTTGTGAGCACTACGCCGCTGCTAGCGCAACACTTGGTAGGTTAGCGGGTTTTCCAGCGCGGGTGGTCACTGGTTTTCAGGGCGGAGTTCTGGACGCATCGTCATCCACGCTATACGTTCGCGATCTGGATGCGCATGCATGGACGGAATTCTGGGATAAAACTCATAAACGGTGGGTTCGCTATGATTCGGTTGCTTATGTGGCGCCCTCGCGTATTGATGGGGGGTCAGCTTATTTTTTACGTTCACAGGGACACTCGATCGCAACCGACATGGAATTCGCAAGCCGGATATGGTTTATGCGCGCCCAGATCGAGTTAGATGAATTTCTGTCAGGTCTCAATTCCAATTTATCTCAGGATATTGGTCAGAGAATTATTGAATACGGTGAAGAACTTGCTCTCTTTGGTGTCTTCGGTTTGACCATGTCTTACGTTTTCCTCGTGTACAGACGACATCAACGAATGCGCGGGCAACCGGAACGGGATGTCATGGTTATGCTAGATAAATATTTTGAACGTAGACAATTAGGTCGAAAAAAGGGCGAGCCGATAGCAGTTTGGCTTAGTAGGTGTGCGACGTTTTATGATGACAGCACAAAAGCTCACATCACAGCATTTCTTGAATCTCATAGTCGGTTTTGCCATGGGCGACGTCATTTAGACGATGACATACGGACTATGTACAGACTTGCCAAGTTAATTGTTCGGTCGAAAAAGACGGAATCCAGATCTTGATAAAAGCTCTGAATTCATTTGACTTGCTGGGCAGGCTTTTGGTTCTGCCAAGCTGTTGCCGGTATCCGTTATCTGGACTTAGGTCGTCCATACTTGGTATCATGGCAGAAGCGGCAAAATTCGTACTGATTTCAGCAATATACATCCGGCCTTAAGTTTTTAGGATTTTTTCCGATAAGACTTGTCCCGATGGGGCATGCTTTTGGAGGCTTTTACATGAAGGACGACAATTTCGGTTCCGATAAACGCAAAAAGCACAATGAGCAACTGATTCGCCGAATGAAGTCCGGGGAGCCTCTTTGGAGTTACGACAGCAAAGCAAGCTGGTTTCCTCCGAGACCAATTATTGAGAAAGATCCTGAGGCAATTAAACGCCTCTATCAAGATGGTGTCAGTGCGCCAGCGTCAGTCTACTCAGACCCCACGGTTCGGCATATTGAGCGACAACTGAAACTAGTTCCCCCGCCTGCGGGATCTAGTAAATCCGACAAGGTTAGTTAAAAGCCGATTAGACCTTAGTCTAGTAAACCCAGTATATTGCGAGATCTGCTGCTGGAAGCCATCGGTTGGCATTAATAGGCTTATCATCAAGGTCCTTTCCACTTAATACCGAGTACTGTGGGCCTGCCCCAAGTCTTAGATTTAAGCCATCCGCGGCCCAATGTTGTGCCAGCGTCAACCGGGCAGAGAACGTATCCAGGGCCTCCAAGCGAGTCCGCTCAAGCCGTGTTGATAGCAAAATGCGCTCGCCGGAGTTGCGCTCCCACTCAGCCGTAACCTGGAACCTATCCTCTGTAAGACCGCTAATCGATTGCAACTGCATGGCTCTGCTTGCAACCTCATATTGTCGATCCGGTTTGGAGCTGTCAGACTTTCTTTTTGCGAGTTCGGTTCGACCGAAGTCACTTAAGGTCGCCTCCGTTTTGCCAAGTCCGCTCG
Organism: Deltaproteobacteria bacterium; assembly: GCA_040381655.1. Lineage (GTDB taxonomy): Bacteria > Bdellovibrionota_B > Oligoflexia > Oligoflexales > RGVZ01 > CAMDKS01. The sequence goes on along the minus strand of JBEIGW010000053.1, from coordinate 9,012 downwards.
CCCAGAAACTGTGAATGATGAGGTGAGCGGAAACGCGATTACTCCAGGATACGGAGGGTCTCAGTACTTTTGCATCAAGGGTCTTAAAATACCGGTATGCGTCCCCAAACCACATACTATCCCTTGAAAGGTGAACGTACTTTAGTGCGATGGCCCAATCGTCCTCACCAAACTTAGGAATTTGCCACTTTGCTTGAACGGTCTTCGCCCCAAGGGCCGCGGCGGCAGGGTCGATTCCGATTGATAGTCCTGAGCCCAAACCAGCATCAAGCACAGATCCGATCGAAAAATGCCCCGCAGGCAACACAAAGGCCGACCACTCGTCTATTAAACCGTCCGGTTTTTTTGCGGTTTGAAGGCTACCTTCTCCATAAGCCAGCGAACCTGTGAAAGCGAGAACGAGGACAGTGAAGTTAGAAATTTGCCTATATGAAGCTTTCAAAATCGGTCGTCTCCTCATAGAGTTCAGCACCTGTTGGATCATAACAGGCATTCAGGCCAGAGCTATAGGTTATGATAACCAACTAATTTATCAGTCTAAATCTGCTGGATTTTAGCAAAAGTTTAAAATCCACTCAAGTGCTCGCTGAGGCGGGACGAAGACCCTAGGGTGAGGCTTCAGCCAAGGCTTGAAGCGTCTGAATGGTAACACTTTAGAGGAGAACAGATCATGAGAACCATTAACCCACTTATTGTGGCTACGATGCTCGCGTTTTTGTGCCAAGGTTGTGCGTCAACCGGGCCCAAAACAGCGAACAGCAAGAAGCGCAAAATGCCGCCAAAAGTAACGGAAAGCTATGCGTTGATGGAGGATTTCGAGAAAATAGATCTTGAAATTCTGCGTCGCGGCAACAAAGCTCGCGGTCTTTCTGAGTACTGAGATTCTTTAGCTTGTAGCAGCGTATCGACTTAGCCAGCTTCAACTAAACTGGTAAAGGTCTCGGTATTTTTTATTGAGATAGGCCATGTAAGGCTTGCCTGATAGCGGCTCTCCAGTTGCGTGTTTAATGACTTCGTCCGGTCGAAGCATCGATCCCCACTGGTGAAGCTTCACGCAGAGCCATCGCCGCAGGTCGTAAAAGTTACCGTTGGAAAATTCAGACTCCAGATGAGGCATATCTCTGAGTGCCGCATCGTATATTTGAGCGCTCAGCATATTGCCAATGGTGTAGCCTTGGAACGCGCCCCCGAAAGGGCCGCTAAACCAGTGCACATCCTGCAAACAACCGTCTTTAAGAGAAGAGACCTTAACGCCAAGATCTGACTCGTAACGCGCATCCCAAGCCTCAGGAAGGTCCTTGATCTTGAGCTTACCTTCCAGCACTGCGCATTCAAGATCAAATCGAATCATAACGTGGAGGTTGTAGGTTAGTTCATCGGCGTCGACCCGAATGAGTCCTGGCTCCACTTGATTAATTGCACGCAGGAAGTCGTCAGCGGATACATGGTTAAATGTTGGAAATTCCTTTTGAAGAATAGGGTAAAAGTGATCCCAGAACGGCTTTCCGCGACCGATACGGTTTTCCCAAAGTCTTGATTGGCTTTCGTGGACTCCACTCGATACACCGTTGGCCAGGATCGTTCCATTCAAAGTTTCCCGCATGCCCATTTCATAGAGCGCATGCCCGACTTCATGAATGACACTAAATAGACAATCTGTCATATCATCGCGCCTGACCCTCGTCGTAATCCTGACGTCGTGACCGCCTAGTCGGGTCATAAACGGATGAGGTGACATATCGATTCGACCTCGTCTGAGGTCATATCCAATGGTTTCCGCTACAGTTCTGCAAAAACGCATTTGCGACGCTTCGTCAAAATCACCAAGCAGACAATCTCGATTGATCTGCTTTGAGTTACGAACCTTTTGAACAAGAGGAACCAGATCTTGTCGCAATGATGCGAATATGTCTCGCATGACTGCGGTTGTTGTGCCAGGGTCACTGAACTGGATCAGGGCATCCATGGGATGGTTGAATTCCGGGAAACAGTTAGCAAGCTCCAGGCTGTAGTGGACCGACTGCTCCAAGAAGGGCAGCAAGGATTTAAAATCATTTTTTGGAGACACTGCCGCCCAGGCGTCATACATGGCAGAAAAGTGCTGGGCCATGGCCATGCTGAGTTTTCCTGGGATCCTTGATTCCAAGTCTCGAAGGCGTTTTGCCTCTCGAACGAAGGCGGCGTCTTCGTTGTCTTTATTTTGGTTTAAAGCCCAATCGTAGGAGTCAGCGATCATGCGCCCTACGTCGGTTGATACCAGAATATCGTGGCCCAACTTTGTTAGCGTCGCTATTTGCCGCGCTCTTTCAGCCCCGCCGTTGATTGGCAAGTTTGTGGCTTGGTCCCAATAGAGCAGGCTACTCGTCGCCTTGATGTCGTTAAATGTTGCGAGTTTACTCTTTAATTCGGCAATGTTTGGAGTCATGAGTCCTCAGTCTTTGGCTCGTGGTTTATCCAATGTGGGTTAATCCGCCGAGATAGGGTTGAAGACATTTTGGAATTGCAACTCTACCATCTTTTTGTTGGTGAACTTCTAGCAGAGAGATTAGAACTCTGGGGCTAGCAATAGCTGTGTTATTAAGCGTATGGCACACCTTAACCTGACCGTCCTTGGTTTTATAACGTAATTTTAGACGGCGAGCTTGAAATTCATGGAATGTAGAACATGAATGGGTCTCCCCATATCCGTTACGCGACGGCATCCAGGTTTCGATGTCGTGTTTTCGAACCTGCCCTTGTCCAAGGTCTCCCGTGCAAACGTAGACGACTCGGTAGGGTAGTCCAAAGTCTTGGAGGCATTCTTCTGCATTATTCAAAAGTTCTGCGTGGTAGCTCTCCGACTGCGTTTCGTCACTTGCGCCAATGATGACTTGCTCTATTTTTTGGAACTGATGAACGCGGTAAAGCCCAGATGTGTCCTTGCCGTATGTGCCAGCCTCCCGCCGAAAGCAGCCGCTCCACGCCATCATTTTTTTCGGCAGTTCACCCTCAGAGAGAATTTCTCCTGCGTAGAAACTGGTAAGCGGCACCTCAGCGGTACCAACGAGGGCCATTTCGTCTTTTTCACAATAGTAGGCTTGCTCGCGGCCAGTTGGGAAGTAGCCAGTTCCCACCATGCAGTCTTCCCGCACAAGTACAGGCACACTCATGGGTTGGTAGCCCTTCGTCGCCAGCTTATCGTAGACGTAACGAAGAACTGCTTGTTCTAGACGCGCACCAACCCCGGTGAGAACGTAACTACGACTACCAGCAATGCGTACTCCGCGTTCGAAATCCACCAGTCCATGTTTTTGTCCGAGTGTAACGTGATCCAGAGGTTTAAAGTCGAACGTGGGCGGCGTGCCCCATTTTTTTATCTCAAGATTCTCGGTGTCATCTTTACCGATCGGAACATCAGCTCTTGCAGGCTGCGGAACAAGGAGAAGAAGTGACTCAAACTCAGGTTTTTTCTCGGCGAGTTGACGTTCGAGCGTTTCCATTCTGGACTTAATATCCTGTACTTCAGCCTTCATGCTTTCTCGTTGGTCTGGTTGAGCTTTACCAATTTCTTTTGAAAGACGGTTTCTGGTGGCCTGCAGCTCCTCCCATGAGGTCTGAAGGGGGCGGATTTCGCTATCAAGCTTTAGTAGGTGATCAATGTCGATATTGTTACGCTTGTCGCGGGCGCCCTTTTTTACCAGGTCAGAGTTTTCACGGATGTACTTGATGTCGAGCATGGGACCATTCATCTCCTATGGGAGGTCGTCTTTGTCAGAAGTCTTAGGATATTAATAAAATCAGTTACTTGTCGCAACTACCGAATCATTCATCTCCATGATTAGGATGCAAAGGCAGGTTTGGGTAACACTATGTAGATTCTAAGGTTTTTATATTGATTTTAATGGAGTTTACTGTTAACTGGTGGGATCGTTTAACCCGGATGGAGTCTTTTCTTGATGACGGAGTCGAGAGTTCCCCCCATATCTGTGTTTGAGCGTCTCGGATTACCGAAGATTCCGGTCATCCTAGCTCCCCTGGCCGGTGTGTCCGATCACCCATTTCGTCGCGCGTGTGCGAGAAACGGGGCTGATTTAACGTATGTTGAGATGATCTCCGCAACGGCGATGCTTTATGAAAGTAAACGGACGTTTGACATGCTTAGGCGGCATGAGTCCGAGTCAATTTTAGGGGTCCAGATAACCGGCAAAACGGCGGATGAAGTGGGCCGTGCCGTAGCGATTTTAGACAACATGCCGTTCGACACAATTGATATCAATATGGGCTGTCCAGTTAACAAAGTTGTGAAATCAGGCTGTGGTAGCGGTATTTTGCGTGACCCCGCCCGTGTCTATGAGACGACCCGAAAAGCTCGCGAATCAACCGGCAAACCGCTATCAGTAAAAATTCGGCTCGGATGGGATCGCAACAGTGTTACATGGCCTGAAGTACTCGATGCAGCCGAGCAGGGCGGCGCGGAGTGGATTACAATTCACGGCCGTCTGAGAAGTGATGATTACGGTGTCGCGGTTAATTTAGATGCGATGGCAGAGCTTAAGCGCAGGGCTAAGATTCCAGTTATCGGTAACGGTAACATTTTTTCCCAAAGCGATGCGTTTTACATGCGCGAGCGAACATCCGTGGACGGGGTCATGGTCAGTCGTGGGGCGTTAGGAAATCCCTGGGTTTTTAACGCTATTAAATTGGGTGAGGTGCCGGTCACCGTGGATGAGTGGGAGTCCACCGTAACGGATCACCTAGCATGGCAGCAGCTGGAATATGGTGACACAGGCTCGGGCGCGGTTTGCATGCGAAAGCATCTTTTGTGGTATGCCAAGGGTTGGCCTGCGGGGAAAACCCTTAGGGAAGCCATCAGTCAGACTGGAAAAATCTCTGATTGCTTGCAACTCGTTAGAGATTTTGCATCCGAACTGCGAGCTAGCGGAGTCCGTGAGAGGGCACAAGTATGGCCGTCGGATCAAAATAATCGCTTCCAGTGGGATCCAAAATTCGACATGGATCGTCAACTAGACCGTGGCGTCGGTGATGACGGCCTTCAGGTTTTATGCGATTCGGCAGCGCACGTACCCAGTCAAATTGACGCAAACCCCAGTTCGATCGGTTCAGTTTTGTAACCATGCGTGCCAAGGTGTCGTTTTTTTTAGATTTTGCGTGAGAGATTCCGTTGAAACACAGATAGAGCTGATTTAAATATCAACCATCGGGCACTTGGTTCTTTAATGTTTACTTGTGTTTTTTAACAGTTTTAGTTAACAGATCGCGTACATCTTATTTTTGGGAGACCTCCATGAAAAAGCTCGGCCTTCATCCGCTCTGTAAGTCGATTTTGTTAGTTGGTACTGCTGTTGGAGCCGTCAGTGCTCAAGCAGCTGAAGTGACAGCCACAAAGAAAGCGGCGATCATGACTCCCATCGAGAACATGTATGGCCGAGTTGAAGTACGTCAGACCAGTATGCGCTGGTTGAATGCCGATGGTAAAGTTGACAACGATGTTACGAGTTATCGTTTGGTTCCCCGACTTGGCACGACAGCATTCAACGACCGCCTTGACGTTTATGTTGAGATCCCGGTTACCAGTGAGACACGCTCAAGCATGTATAGTCAGTCGCCGACAGTTTATCAGGCGACGTTTGCAGCCCTATCGGGAAATGTGTTTTCTATTACACCATATGTACAAGGGTACTTGCCGTACGACGGCAGCGACTTTTCGTCTGATGCCGCGGTGAATTTCACGGCTGCGACGACATATGACTCTGTTTTGGGAGCTCTTGATCTTCGAGCTGGCATTGAGCCACACGTTTCCTCAGGCACAGAACCCACAACGTCCGATGTTCGGATTAGACGTAACGGAGCATTGGCACTCGGTCAAGATGGCAGCCCTGAGACAAGGACGGTCGATCACAAAGAGCCTACAACCATGATGGAGTATCTCCTAGGATTCACATTCACTCCGCATGTGGCCAAAAAGTTAAGTTTGTCGGTAGACACGTTTATCGACCGCGAATACGCGCCTGTTTATGAGATTCGTGAAAGTGACGGAGCTCAGGCTTTGGAAAAAACTGGCTACAAAGTCGGTGATGCCACGACGACTGATGTTGTTCTGAATTACGCGGCAGATAGTTTAACGTCTGTTCAGTCGTTGACGCGTCTTCGTAACGATGGATGGTATGCTGCTGGAGTCCGTTCAGCCGATGGTAGTCGCATGCCCCAGATTGAGCAGCGCATCTCACTGATTCACAAACTATTCTAAAATCCATTACGCGTTTAATTGTAAGACCCCCGGCAAAAGCTTTGAGCTTCAGCCGGGGTTTTTCGCGCGCTAACGCACTTGTTTATTAGAGATAAACATCTTGATTATGCTTTATTGCAAATTCTCTAAGAATAAGTCGCGTCGTTCCTCTGACCTCAATGTAGGTATGTCCCGCCCAGGTGCGCTATAATTTTACGTGGTCTTACTCCTTAAATTGACATCTATTGAGGCTGCGCCATGCAAGTACAAGTACTAACTGAGACGTTGGGTCGGTTGAGTCGTCTTCGGAATATGAACCACAACAAGGTGCGGTTTGGAGTTTTGACGACTTTAATCGGCGTGACAGGTGTCGCGATTTTGCTGTCGTCGCTGGGGGCTTGTAAATCAATGTCTCGCGTAAAAACGACGAGCACGTCGAAGGCGTCAGCCGCTTCTGCGCCTGACGAGTCCAGTCCACTAGCACCCGATAGCCCGGGTAACCCGTCGGTGATATCCCATCAAGCAGTGATGCCTGTCAGTCTCACGGATCCAGCGCTTGACGGTGAAAGGGTTTGGGAGCCTGATGTTGCGGGGGGACCGGTAGCTGGTCTTGAAGCATGGCAGGACGACAAGCCCGTGTCCTCAATTGTGACGGGTAAGCAGGTCTTATTTAAATTGACCAGTTGGACGCGCGATACGAATACCAATAATGGATGCTCTTCAAACCCGGGCATCGTGCAGGCATCCTGGACTATCGGATCTAAACCTTCGGCCGACGTCCAGCGATTTGCTGGACAGGATTGTCGCGCGCTTGACTACAGCGGTATGTTCACAAAAGAGGGCTCGATCTCGGTTAAACTCGATGTTTTGTCTGCTGACGGGCAGATTGCTTCGGTCGAGGAAACATTTGCGGTAAAGCCCGCTGGTAATACCGCGATCCAATAACGCTTAGTCGCAATTAATAACGCACACAGGATTGACGAACAGAATATGTCCAGAGGTCGTGGCTCCTGGCATGCTTCTCTCCAGTATTCGTCGGTAGTTATTTACCTGATCGAAGTAACCGCGTTTTTGACAGAGTGCCATGGCATGTTGTTGGTCCGCTTGAGTCGTTTTGAAGTCAACAATTCGGTAGACTCCCGCTTTAGTTATAATCAGAAGATCCGCGACAGCATTCATGAGGTTGTTTCCATCGATAGAGGCCATGGGAACTTCGCATAGCACTTTATCGGCGTCATGGACTAGCTTTAGCCAAACATCAGACTTTAATAGCTGATCGACCTCCTGCCGGGCTAATTGCGCCATCTCAGTCACACGTTGTTCGTTCATAAGGGCACTACAGTGTCTACGCAGAAGATTAGCGCATTGATCAGAGCTCCATTTATCTCCGGTGAGGGATAGTTCAAGAAGCTTATGAACAAGAATTCCGTAGGCCTTGCTATGATCTATAGCGATCGCACGGGGAGTTCCGGTGAAATAACTACGCTCGTCTGGAGCGTCGCCATCTGAGTTCTGATTGATTGAGTGCATTGATGACGGCGATAGAATATTGAGATACGGATATTTGCTGGGCGTTATCTCGAGGGTACATTTAGGTTCACTATTAACGAGTACGGTGTCTTGTATTTTTGGCGTCGTAACGGCTTGGGGAGTCACTAGAAAGCCTTTTGCGAGTTGTCCAACGTCGACATCTCGCTGCACTACCCCGCTGAGACGCTTCGCGGAATGCAAGAGGTGTTCCCAATATGTATTGGCCTTATCACTCTGTCGGCCTGTTACAACTATATGATGCGATGCTCGTGTCAGGGCTACGTAGAGTAGGCGCGCTTTTTCTTGTCGCGACTGGGCTTCGTTGTATTGTAGTAGAGAATCTAGCTGATCGAAGCTCTTTGGTCGTTGCGTGGCGTTGCCAATGTACCAAAACCCCTCCTGTCCAGGTCGGGTGTCTTTCACCCACGTATGGTCGTTTCGGTGCCAGTCGTCAGACGTACCAGTAAGAACAACACAGGGAAACTCCAGCCCTTTGCTCTTATGAATCGTCATCAAGGTTACCGCATCGCCGATGATCGAGGCATTACCAGTTTCATCACTTTCGGCGGCATCGTCCAACCACTGGTTAAGTAGTTGAGCCGACGCCGCATTTTTTGATGCAATCGATCGTAGGATGTCAAACCACTTTAGAATATTCGCCTTTGCAAGAGGTCCTTCAACGGGACCAAAGTTGACCAGATAGAGGTCGGCGATATTGCAATGAGCCAGCAGCTTCCCAGTGAGGACGGCTATGTCGGTGTCGTCTTTTTGGGACGCAAGATCACTCAAAAACTTATGAGCCGCGGGGTGGGTGTGCTTTAGGTTTTTTAGTATCTTATCCGAACCTTTTGCGATCAAGGATTGATACTCACGATCGGTCAGAGAACACATAGGTGACTTTAACACCGTGCTCAAGGCCACGGCATCTCCAGGCCACGCTAGCCATCGCACAAGAGCCATCATGTCTTTGATCTCAGGGCGGTTATAAAATCCTTTAAGCTCAGCTCTGGCACTTGCAATTCCATGTCTTCGGAGGGCGTCCTCGTAGGCCTGAGAATGAGTAGAATTTGGATAGAGTAAAACAAAGTCCCGAGGGTATGGAGATCTCCAAATTTTTGCATCTTTATCGAAGATTCTTAGCTCTATATCTCCTGATAAACAGGCTTTGATATGTTTTGCAACAATCTCGGCCTCGTTTTGCACCTCGGTAAGACGATTAGATTGCTCGGGTGATTGGCTTGGGGCGTTAGATAGTT
>JBEIGW010000052.1:0-13060 GCA_040381655.1 Deltaproteobacteria bacterium | reverse complement strand
TGCTGCATCAACGGAATTTAAGAACATATTAAATTTATCGAGAGCGTCCTCAAACGTAAAGTTACCCATATTCATATTAATTTTGCCGCGGCTAGCGACTTTGATCTCAACCTTTTGGCTCAAAAACGAGTTGGAGTTCTGCGCCGCAACCTGAGCCTTCATATTCGTCTTTAGTTCGCCAAGATCATTCGCTTTAACGTGGCCACCTTGGATCATATCGCCTGAGCCTTTGTACAGCGAATTAAACTGAGAGCTCTCCATAACGGCAACCAACCATACTTCACGTCCACGACTCACACTCTCGACGTAGTAGTCGCCACAATACTTGCGAAACTCATTGTAAGTGGTCGCCGCTTCCTGATCGTTAGCAGGGACTTTTCCACCGAATATCGCATTAACAAACATCGGATTAAACTTTGGATTGCGCACTGTGTCTGAATCAAGAGTCGGAAATGTTTTTATACCATGCAGTAAGATGAACGACTTGTTCACGGAATTCTTAAACTGGACCTGAAGCTGGGCTCTGAATTTGCTCAGGACACTGCCGCTCGCAATACCACCATCTGTTGATGATCCAGTCTCTGCTGAGGAGGACTCACCTTCAGATAAGTTCATCGAATTGTCATTTTGACTTTGCGTAGGTAGGAACTCACTATCCACATTTTGTAGATCACCTCCGCCGCGAGATCCGCCCATCTCAAACTGTATGGTCGTATCCAATGATACAAGTAGATCTCTCAATGTGTGGGCGTAGAACAAATCTATTTGAGATCGACCGCTTTGCTCACCAGCCAGCGACATTTTTGAACGCTCAGCTGGCTGCGGGGGATCAAAGTTAATACCAAAACCACCAGAAGCACCTGACCCGGTTGCCCCGACAAGATTCAGATTTGGATCAGGGTCGTACCCCGTGGAACTAGAGTCATCAGAGCTACTGGATGACGACGATTCTTGAGGCGCATCTTGAGAAACCACACAAACATTCTCTGTGAGCTCTCTGCTTCGCAAATCAAAACCTTTTCCCGGAGCAACAACACCGGAGATGCCGGCTGTGGATACCGCACGCTTTACTTTCGAAGATGTCGTTCTGCAACCGTCCAAAAGTAAGCCGAATGCAACAATACCAACGATACGAGATAGTATTTTGACCTGTACCACTGAACGCACTCCCAATCCATTAACGTTGAATAACTTTGAACTACTCATGAGGGACTCCAAGTTAACGTGGTATTGATGAACCCTGAGCTGCTGTATTGACCAAACGGCACATCACTGGACTCTTTGAAAAGTCAATAACGACGGTCGAATTAATATAGCCCGTCTTCAAATAAAGTACTTTCGAGATACTTTTACCGTCAAACGTTAGATGAATGGGATAATCAGCGTTCGTAAGTTGATAGCGGAAATACCATGAATTCTTCTTCGACTCGTACCTTGCACTAACGTTTGGATGAAGCTTCGGAAGGTCAATAAAATAAGTGAACTGCGACGGTAGAACGTTGAACCTGATCAACCCTCGAATAACGGCTCCATCACCAATAAGTTCCTCTATGATAATCGGTCCTGGCGTCTGCTTGCGGTCTTCCGGGCGATATAGCGTCTGACCAGAGCGCGCGATAGAGCCGTCTTTGTAATAGACGGCGTCTCCGACTTTTAATCGTCGACTTCTCTCGTCTCCGTAGTAAAAGCTTCCATTCTCATCCATCATGCGCAGATTTCCTGGATACCTCAAACCACCATTTGGCAACGATAAGCTGGTTTTGTCAGGGTAAAATACGGCGCCACTCGTATTTCTAAGCACATTTCCTTCCGGGTACATCAGTGCTGAGTTTTGCCCCTGCAAAAGAGACCCGTCAGCAAAAAATAAGTTATTATTTGAATCAGCAAGCGACTGCCCATTGAGATACCTGACAGATCCATCTGTGGCCAACGCGACAGCACCAGTTGGATAATAGAAGGCACCATTAGCAGATTTCAACTCTCGTCCATTTGAATAGAGAACTCGCTGTCCACACTCCGAGAGTGCAATACCAGGACAAATCTCGCGGGGATCCTTGTTGGGAAATTCAGCGATCGGAATCACCTGGGAGGTCCCATCAATACAGGTAATATCGTAGTTATCGCCGCTACGAGTCATCGCTTGGATGGACGTCACATCCCGCAAACTGGAATCAGAGCCGTTAACGGCTGATGTTTTGCAGACATTGAACAAAAGAAGACCCACGGCCACAAAGCCGACAAATCGCAGTCCACCTGGCAGCACATGTTTTTCAGCCATCACGACTCACCCTTGGCCAAGCGTCACCACTCATATGGCAGCAGAGACTTGCTGAGCACTCGCTAAAATTATTTGAACAGATTCTGCCCCCAATCTTAGCTGAAAGATCAGGCAAATGTCACAGGAAAAACTGTGGTTTGGGGCAAAGATGGTCAAAAAAAAGCCATCAAGTCTACTCATGACGAGGTCTAGACGCGGTCGACCCTAAAACTTTTAACGCACAAAGTTTGCGCCGCCTCGCGCATAGCTTTAGAATATCGTGATCATTCATCCATCAGGCAACCCATAGGAGTTGTTATGCTTTTAAAAGCTTTGGGCGTCAATTCCGCGTTCTCGGTCGGATCATTTCAAGACGCTGTCCCACTGTCGGATGCGCTGCGGGCACTCGAAAGTAGCGAACCAAAGAGGGAAGTCGAGAGCCTAAAATCAAAAGCAAGAAAGCTCTACGACCCAAAATGGCAGTCCAACTTTCTCCTGGAGTTTGACACTCCAAACAAGCGTGGCAAACCTGGTGATCCTTATAGGCTGTTAGTCGACTGTGGCTGCGACATCCGTCACGCCCTGCTTGCTCAAGGTTTAAGTTTCAACGACATCGATGGCGTCTATATATCGCATCCTCACTCAGACCACATTGGGGGCATTGAGGGCTTCGCGCTCAGCACGATTTTTAACCCCTACTACTCAAAAGCTAAGAAGGAATGGTGTGGAGAAAAGTTTGTGGTCGATAAGCTTATCGAGCTTGGTGAAAAGCCGTTCCCACCTGATTTTGCGAAACCGGATCTTTTTGTTCACCCTAAAGTGCTAATCGATTTAAGAGCAGCCGTCCGACCTGGTCTTGATACCATGCAGGGCGTGTCCTACGTTAGCCTGGAAACTTATTTCAATATAATTACTGTCGGGAAAGACCATGAGGGGCATCGACTGAGTCACCGTTTTCACGATGGTTCCAGAGAATGGAAAATGACGCCGGTTTTCGCTATGCACGTCATATCGGCCACCGAAGAAATGCCGTCGTATGGTCTATCGATGGAGTGCTCGGATGGAACTTACGTTCTAATGCCCACTGACACGCAACACATGGTCCCGCCCCAACTAGATGTCCTCTACAAGAAAGCTACGGCGGTCTATATGGATTGCGAAACTGGTAAGTTTGCATCAGGGGTTCATCCTCACATCAGCGAACTCATCGAGCACATGCACCCAGATATTCAAAAGAAATGCTACCTCTACCACTATCAATCCGACCCTGAGTATCCGCCGGGCATGTTTAAGGGGATTCTTCGGACAGGTGATGCTCATCATTACTAAAATTATTTGATCTTGATCACTCGCTTGAGATCATCTAGCTGATTTTTTGCAAACTGCGGCAGACCAGTTCGACTAGCGGCGCCGTAGGCGGCGATCATACTATTCTCTAGGGCGTTATAGCATTTCAAGCTCAGACTTGGGTCGTGGTTTTTTCGAGCACAAGCTTCGTAATAGACATCTTGCATGGTCCATAAATTCAGCTCTCTCAGGTGTTCTGCGGATTGACCGGCAAGCCAAAGCATCTCCTGCGACTGCTGCGATGGACGAACGTGACCTAAAATCTCGTGTAGCAAAGACGACGCGCGCAAATATTCAATAAGCTCGCCACCTGGATTTTTAAACACAATTGCCTCGCCCTGACTCAGTAATCGCTTCGCTAATGCGAACTTCTCATCGTTTGACATTTTGGGCTGCTTTTTTTCGTTTGCCCATGCTTTTGCTGACTGCCGCCACAGAGCAATGTCATCTCGAATTGCGGGAAGCATGTTATCTGGAGAATCCTGAATACTGCTAAGAAGCTCCATCGTAAGCCTTGGCTTATTCTCCACCCTAACAGCTATGGCGAGCATCTTTCTAACGCCTGAATCCCAAGCTTCCGGATCAATCTTTGCAAGGGGCTTATGGACAAGCGCATTCTCATAAACTTTTAGCGCATCATGAAACTGTCTCGTTGCTGCCAAGTATTCAGCTTTTGCAAGAGACGGCATTGCCTTAAGTTTATTTGGTTGAGTTACAGCCGATAAATGTAGCCCTTTGCTCGTACGAGTGTGACAGCCAATGCAGTAGTCCGTGACACCACGCAAAAGCCTTCGCGGAACCGCCCTGTCCCCAGTCTTCCACATATCCAGAGCCATAGTAAGGTCATTGGAAAACCGCTCTGCAATAAACGGTATACTGGGATCGTTATCAGCAAACTTTTTGGTGCTGGTCACCATTTTTACCGAAAGATCCTGCAGTCTGTTCATCAAGGAAAGCACTTCCTGCGCGTTTTTCGGATCCTCAAAGGCGGCTTTGTTAAGAACGATTGGCAAAAGGTCGCTTAACGCAACAAATAATCCACCCATTTCGTCGCGTATAGGGGCTGCAGACGTTTTCGAATTTTTCCCATCAGCAAAAACTGAGGTCGAAGTCACCAACCCAGCAACAACTATTAAGCAGCCTCGCCAATTCATTTGTTCTGTCCTCCAGCGAAATAAATCCCAATCATTTCATAATAAAAACTTCTAAAACGAATGTCACCCGTGACTAGCAACATGAATCAGTGCAAAATCTGCACCCTGGACGTCACCACCTCTCATAGAATCCTGGCAAGGCGGCAACTTTGGCCGCCACTAGGAAATACCTGCCTGTTTTCAACAAGGGGTGTACTGAAAATATAATAGAACCAGAGACCTTCTAATAGGATTCATGACTTACGCCCAGGTCTTAATAAACTGGACCCTGGCACCGAGCCCCATAATAAGCGGCAGAGGCCGGAAATACGCTACTCGCATTGTGTTTAACTTAGAGGAATTTTTGTCATGCAGCTTCATCATAAGATATTTAGTTTCATTACACTCACATGGATCATCTTATGTCCTGTTGCCAGCGCTTCAGGTCTAGCGCTTGATCCCGACGAGCTCCGCGGGTCGTCATCAAAAAAGCCCATCTCGGTGCTTCAAAATAGATTTTATCTAAAGGCTTTGCGACCTGAGCTTGGACTTTTGTACGGCACCATTACAAACGAGGCCTACACTGACACAAAACTTCATGGCTACCGCCTCGGTGTTTTCCTCAATGAGTGGGTGGGTATTGAAACTCAATATATCCTTACAACAGTCCAAGACTCAGCAGATCGAAAAGCACTTAAAAAGAAAATTTACCGCGATCAATTCGAAAATAAACTAGTAACGGCTGATGCCGAGGTGAACTCCATACGACAAATGCAGGATTTCGTAGCTGTTGCCGCACCTCTATATGGCAAAGTGAATGTACTAGACCTGCTACTCGTCTACGTTGACATTTATGCAACACTCGGCATCTCCAGAGTCAACACGCAGCAAGGCGTCAAGACAGCCATCCTTGCCGGCGGTGGCCAGCGCTTTTATTGGGCGGACCGATGGAACCTACGACTGGACTTTAGAAATCGATCTTACACGGAGACGCGAGCAGGCAATCAGTCACGTCGAAACGCCTGGTCTGTCGACGTCGGTGTGGGATACTTGTTCCTTTAGAATTTCGATGAAAAATGAAGATGGACCTTGGAGGACGTTATGAAACCCAAATACCGCTGCACTAAAATCGGGGGCATCTTCGTATGCGTTTTACTTGCGTCAACAGGAACCAGCGTCGCAAAGGAGCGAGTAAAAAAGGTCGTTCCGACCATCAAACCTATCGAATTGAAAACTAAACAAAGTGAGCCTACCAAAAGTGGGCCAACATTCGTGACAAAGCGAGACGACAATCGCCCTAAATCTAGCTCCTCAAAAGCATGGTCCACCTTTCAAGACCTGCGAAAAAGCTACCGGACTGGCCTGATATCGGACGAAGACATGTGGGTATCCCTCAGTAAGCTATCTGAAGATACTGAGCGGCTAAGTCCTACCCAACGATCTGCTATTCTCCAGGTCCAGTCGACATTACTGTCAAAAGCTAAGCGCCCAATTCTCTCAAGTATCTACGCAGCTCAGTCTCTGTTAGAGTCGCCAAATCCTCTCGATGAGGACTACAAAAGAAGCTGGCAAATACTGCGTGACGTCTCGCGAAAACAGCCCATTCAAAATCTACTGGACATGGTGGCATCAAACATAAAGCTTGGATCACGACCAGCACCTATTTTCGCAACAGACTGGAATTACTTTTTAGCTAACGCACAACTAAAAGAAAAAGACCTTGCTGATGCCTTGAAACTTTATCGAGGTGTAAAGACGGGCGACCGTTACTTTTTGCCAGCTAAATTTCAAGAATCCATGATTCTGCTTGACCAAAATGACAAGAAAGGAGCTCAGTCAGCTCTAAAGACGATTGTGAAATCTCCAATAGCAATGAATCGTAAAATGACCCGCGACGAGTACTACGCCATGTTAGATCAAGCCAATATGGCCTTGGGACGGCTTTATTACGAGGATCGAAAATTTCCGGAATCGATAAAACACTACAGGCAGGTCCGACGTGATGGAAATCAGTTCTACGACTCCTTGTTTGAGCAGAGCTGGGCCCTGTTCATGGCTGGTTACCCAAATCACGCACTAGGAACCATCTATTCAGTTAAAAGTCCATTTTTTAAGGACACATTTAATCCCGAGGCAACGATGCTTTCGTCGATTATTTACTACTGGATGTGCCGTTACGATGATGCGAGGCAAGAGCTTGGTGAATTTTATTCAAAGCATCAAAATGCTATCGATGATCTAAACAGATACCTAGCAAAAGGCATTTCGGACTCAAGCACCTATTACCGACTATTCGAGGACACTGTATCTGGCGTCTCATCTGCCGGCTTGGGCATGCCGAGGGAATTGTTAACGATGGCCATTCAGCAAGACAATATGATGCTTGTCCGCGATCAATACGCCTCTGTCATCGCTGAATCCCAGAAGCTCGACTCGGAAGGCATCTTTGAGAGCCGGGAACGCCTCGACGTTCCAAGGCGATACCTTGAAAAATGGTCTGCCAGTCTGAAAGACGACATCGGTCTTAGGCTTTACCGCGAACTGCGATCGCTAAAAGCGGACTACGAACGACTCTATGACCAAGGACAGTTTCTCTACGTAGAGCTTCTTATGAGTAAAAAAGATCAGCTTCTTGGAAAAGAGCTACATAGCGAAGGCAAATTAGCAACCCTATCTACAAATGAAAATATTCGTAGCTGGAGCAAAAAAACCCAAACCTGGGCATCCGATAACAAGCAAGAATATTGGGCGGACGAACTAGGGTTTCATATTGTGCGCGTGCAGCCTATGTGTGTCGTTAATAAGTGAAGATTTTATTTTGGAGCACTTTCAAGGAGTCGATCATGTTTAGAGGAACAGTCAGCGCAACGTCCATTTCCATGTTACTGATGATCAGCATCTTGTTGGCCATACGCCCGGCAGCGTTAGAGGCCGGAAGCTCCGCGCGCGCCCTACAATCAAAAAACGGGAAATTAGCGGCTCCGTCAAAAGAAGACGGGATTGACTATTTCTCAGCCAACCGCAAAGACGTTTCACCTGAGGACGCCAAAAAAGCGGATGGCCTGCGCATCAAAACAATCACCAGTATCAATGCGCTGCTATCCGATAAGAAAAACTCAAGAAATGAGTATGAATTGACTCTCCGACTTGGCGAGCTGCAAGTGGAGCGCGCTGACTACCTGCGGGATCTCGAGATCGGAGAATACCTCAAAAATCATGATAAATGGTTGGCCACAGACGACGCCAAGCGTAGCAAAACACCGCCTGCCGCTAATTATACAAAGTCCGAGAATAGCCTGTACCAGGCAGCTCAAACGTTTCGCAAAATTGCGGTAAAATTTCCAAAACATCCTAGAAGCGACACTGTACTGTACTCTCTTGGTAGAACTCTAAGCCGGCTAAATGACGACAACGCGAGCCAGTATTACCGTCAATTGATCGATAATCACCCTAAATCAAAACTAATTCCAGATGCCTGGCTTGCCCTCGGCGAGCTTCATTTTGACAAACACCGACTAAAAGAAGCAACCAGCGCATATCAAAAAGTCATGGATTTCAAGACACACCGCGCATATCCTTACGCTGTCTACAAACTAGGCTGGTGTTTTTATAATAACAATGGATCGCAGGACAAATCAGGAAATGACAATCTGGAGAAGGCTTTGGCCGCGTTCCAATTAGTCGTTAAATTATCTGATAAGCAAAAAGCATCAAATTTCAATTTACGAGATGAAGCGCTTCGCGATTTAGTCATGGTCTTCGCCGAGCTCGAAGCAACCGATCGCGCGTGGACATATTTCAAGGGAATTGGTGAAATCGACCGCTTCTACTCGATGCTCGAGAGACTCGGCGGCATGTATGCTGATGCCGGCAAAAACTCCAAAGCTCTCGACGTTTACGCGAAGCTCGTGAGCGAATCCCCCACAAGAAAAAACAATGCGCAAATTTATCAAAAAATGGTTGGCTTGCTTGATATAAGCAATCGTTTTCAAGATGTTGTAGATACAGTCAAAACCATGCAAGGTCTATTCGTAGCCGAATCCACCTGGTCACGGGCCAACCAGGACAATGCAAAAATTCTAGCTGATGCAAAGATGATCACCGAGCGAACGACGCACCGCTACGGCACTATGTTTCATAGTCGCGGACAAAAAATAAAAGATAAAAAACTGGAATCATTAGCGGCAGACATCTACGCAATTTATCTGCAAAGTTTTGATAAGATGGCTCCCGCTTACGATATCAGATTTTATCTAGCCGACATCCAGATGGACCAAAAGAAGTACGCCCAAGCTTCGGCGAACTTTATAGCGGTCGCTAAGCAGCGCCCAAAGGATGGCAAATATACCAAAGAGGCGGCACTTAATGCTGTCGACGCCGTTTCCAGGTGGGTTCAGGCTGAGACGTTTGCTCCCGTACCACCCCCAGGTCAAGCGACCAGCCCAATCGATATCCCAAAAATCAAAAAAATCTACGCAGACACCCTGGATTTCTTCGTGACGCTACTACCATCAGAGCAAAATGGGCTTTCCATGCGCTATACGTCCGCACAAATCTATTTTGATTACGGTCAATATCCTGAGGCCCTGAAACGTTTTGAGTCTTTAGCCAGGGATTTCTCATCGACAAAGCAAGGTCAGGCATCCGCTAGAGTAATTATCGCTTACTACAACGGAAAAACCGACTGGCGCAACGTCATTGAATATGGAAAGAAATTCCAGGCAAATAAAGCCATCTGTCAAGATCTGCAAATTAAGAAATTCATTGATGACAGCCTACGCGCCGCCCTCTTTAATAGTGCGCTAGCCTATGAAAAAGCAAAAAATCACAGCAAGGCAGCCGAAGCCTTCTTGGAATTTCAGAGCCTTTTCCCGAGCGACGGCAATGCTGATCGCGCGCTCTACAACGCGTCATTAAATCAATTTAAGACTGGCGACGTGGAGAAATCCCTCGCAACACAACAGGCACTTCTTACAAAATATCCAAAATCCCAACTGTGCCCTGACGTCACGGCGAGTATGGCCGAAACATATCAAGCTCTTGCACAATTCGCCAAGGCATCTGACATGTACAAGAGGTTTGCAAACACCTATGTAAACGATAAACGCACACCGTTCTCTCTTTATAATGCGGCTGTCCTCCAAAGAGGCATCAACGATAACCGCGGCGCAATCCAGTCCTTCACTGAAGTCTACCGTCGCTTTCCTTCTCACAATCTTGCGACAGCTGCCATGCTAGAATCGGCCACCTTAAGCGAAGACATGGGTGATCTGGTTGCTGCGAGTAACATCTACGCTGCATTTGGAGCCCGACCAGACGTAAAAAATACTGATGATGGATTATTTGCACAGGCTAAATCAATCGACCTTCGCTTGTCTGCCGATGCAAAAAATCTGATCGCTAGGAAGGACCTCACCAAGCTCATCACAAGCTTGAAAGCAAAAAATAGCCCAAATGCTTCAGGCGCTCGAGCTATTGCAGCCAAAATTCTTTTCAATGATCAAGAATCTTCAGTTCGCGCCTTCAAGCAAATCCATTTAGCTAGCGTTAAAGATATTGAGCAACAAGCCGGGCAAAAACAAGGCCGTCTTGAACGTCTCGCAAATGCCTACCAAGAGATCATAGGACTTGGAAACCCTGAATTCGCTGTGGCAAGTTATTTCCGACTCGGAGAACTACACGAAGACTTTGCAAAAGCGCTATTTACGGTACAAGCACCTTCAGACTACTCACCTAAAGATGCTTCTGATCTTAAGAGTCAACTTGAAAAATCAGCATTCCCACTCAGAGATCAGGCCTATAAGTTCTTTGAAACCGCTTATACACAATCGTCTGAGGTTGGCTCCCTCTCAGAGTGGACACAAAAAACCTATCAAAAGATGTCCTCGTTAGCCCCGAACAAGCACCCAGAGATGCCTGAACTCATATCGGAACCTGGATATATCACTTCAAAAATTGCTATCAGCGATGCAACCGAACGACTTGCTCATTAGTGAACCTTGTCAATTCCGCACCTACTTAGAGGAGAGACCCATGAAAAAAGAAATGAATACCATCGTCAGCTTATCTCTGGTCGGGCTGTTGACGACACTCTATTCTTGTCAGACAGTCAAAAATGGCGGAAAGGTTGTTGACGCGAGCAAACGAGAAGTCATTATAACTTCAAATAGCGACCCAAGAAGCGCACTTCCGCAAGGTGAACGAGACTCGGCCATCAGCCGATCACGTCAGCAGCTTGAGGAATCCTTAGGCTTAAATTCCCGAGACGTAAAGGCACTTCTATCTTTAGCTGAACTGCAACTAACACAAGATCTATTGAATGAGGCAGAATCGACCTGCCGAAAAGCCCTGTTGGTAGACGTCAAAAATACTGATGCACAGAGAATCATGGCTCAGATTTCCATTCGCCGTCAAAACTATAAAATGGCTATGATTTTCCTGACGGCGCTTGGGGGCGAGGACTCTAAAGACTCCAACGTACACAATATGCTTGGATTGATTGCCTATAATGAAAAAAAATCAAGTGAAGCTGTTCGCCTATGGAAGCAGGCGGTTAATCTAAACCCGAGTGATATGTCAGCTCGAATGAATCTCGGTGTTATTTATCTTAAAAATAAGATGTTTCAACAGGCTGGCGCACAATTTGAACGAGTACTAAAAGTTGCGCCGGCTCATCAAGACGCAAAACTACACCTTGCAATCGTTGACGCATCAAGGGGTAACCATGACCAAGCCATCACTGCTTACAAGTCCATCTTAGCGCAGGACAGCTCCAATGAGCTGGCTCTGTTCAACCTTGCTGTGGCTGAAAAGAATAGCGCCCAGTACGATGAGGCATTAGCTGGACTTAAGAGACTCATTAAGGTCAGCAAGTCTCGTTCCGCTACCACGGATGCTGCATTCGCCCTAATCGAAGAGATTAATACTCTAAACAACAAAGGCGATAAGATTTCTGATGACGAATTACAAGCTTTAGCGAGCGAATTAGCTAAACGCCCAGTCGGCAAAGTCTTGCCGAAGCAAACAACCGTAAATGCAAGCTCAACGGCAAAGGCTTCCGCAGATAAGAGCGCAACCCAGCCCGCAGGGAAACAGGTCGCAGCGAAAAAACAACCGATGATTGCTGATCCTGACACGGACGCCAAGAATGAAGCGAGCGCAAGTGACCGCGATATCGAAGCTCTAGAACGCCAACTTAAAGAACCAGCGCACTAAGAAAGAGGTGGAAATTATGCTACGGCTTAAGTCAGGGTTTTATCCACTAACACTGCTGCTAGGCTTAGCAGTAACCCCCCCGCAGCTTTACGCTGCACAAAAGCCTACTAAAAATCAGAAAACTGCGCCCGTGAAAATTGATAGTTCAGCCGACCCGGACGGCTTCGTCGCGACGCCATCTACAAAAATAGACTTCTCCGACACTATGATTGACGGAAAAATGAAGGCGCCGGATGGTTTTATGCTTCAAGGCCAGCAAAGCAATAGTCTAAGCCAAATGGTCAAACTGCGCAGCAACTTCAGAAATGAACTAAACAATTCTCGCAGCGCCACAAAAGCACTCGTTAAGTAAATGGCAACGTCTCGATCTTGATTTTGTCCCGACAGAGAGATCAATGCTATGAATATTCTTCAGAAGCTAGCCATCTGCCTTGCGCTAGGCACAGGACTTTCTACCGGATTACCTCCGGAAAAAGCATTTGCGCAATCAAGCACCAGTAAAAAATCCCCAAAGGGGCGCAAGGGCGGAAAATCCGGTAAACAAACTGATTCCAACGAGGGTCGCTACACGGAAGGCGTTTCGTTGGCAGATGGGCAACGCGAGTCCAATTCACGTTCAAAATATTTTCTCGCCACACTGGGGCTCTCTCCCCAGCCGCTGATTGGCGCGGGAGGAACCGCAGGATTTACAACGTCATCGGGCCACATTTGGGAGGCCTCATTAACTCTGGCTGGCGGAAAGCGGGGCGAAGTTGCGGCGCGCGTCATTCAGGCCGTCGGCCGATATAGGCTATCTTTGTTTGGATTTGGATACGCAGCGTTCGGCGGAGGCTTTCGAAATGCGGATGGTGCCTGGAACGTTCTAAGCGTCACAGGCTTTGAATACGAAACGAGCTCTTCGCTAAACGCATTCACATTTGATAGTGCTGTGGGAGCCTCAACAAAATTAGGACGCTTCTTAATTGAGGCAGACTTGCTTGGTATCTCCTACCCCATCTTCAAATTAGGCGTAAAAAAATCATCCCTAAACCAGGATGATGTCGACAGAACAGATGAGGCAAAGCAGCAAAAAGCTTTTGATTCAATCGCTACTGGTTTATGCATAACC
>JBEIGW010000051.1:0-13062 GCA_040381655.1 Deltaproteobacteria bacterium | reverse complement strand
GGTGACTTGTCCTGAGCAAATGGGAAACATCATCAAAGGCCTCATCGGTTAGCTTGACGATCGCTTCCGGAGAAATCGTTAATATCTCACGACCACCAAGTTTTTCGACTTTTAAACCGTCTTTGGTCAAAAGACGGTACTCTGTGGAATCGTCACCTTTTTCAAAAATCGGCTGATATTGAAACGTCATAAAACTCTCCCGAAGTGACCAGTTAAACCGGTCCGTCCATCAAAAAGCCTTGAATACCACCATGCCAACGATCAACAGCATGAGAACGGTGGGAACCTCGTTTGCTATTCTTAAGGTTCTACTTTGGGGAAGTGACTCAGGATTCTGCGCCGCATTACGGGCCAGCTTTCCAGCCACTTGCGTGGCTCCCATCAGACCCACAACTGCAGCGAGCTTTACGTGGAGCCACCCTGCCGACAAGAGCTGCTGGTTTAACCAGATCATGCCTAAACCCGCGATCACCGACACCCACATGGCAGGCCGCGTGATATACGTGTAAAGACGATACTCCATAAGAGACAGAAGATCATGGATCTCGCGCGACGTGACGCCCCGCTCGCGGTGATAAATCAGAAGCCGATAAAGATACAAAACCCCCGCCATCCAACTAATGACAGCAACGATATGTAACCATTTCGCCCACAAGTACATCATCAGTTCGCCACAAAGTTAACGATCTTACCCGGCACGTAAATTTCTTTACGCACTGTTTTACCCTCAATATTTCTTTGCACAGACTCCAAAGCACGAGCCATCGCCAAGACCTCTGTTTGCGACGCGGTCTTACTAACGTCTATAGTTCCCCTTAGCTTGCCATTGACTTGAACCGACACGGTCCAAGAATCCTCAGCGATCATAGACTGGTCGTAGGACGGCCACACTTCATACGCAAGTGTTTTTGCGCGCCCGAGACGCTGCCAAAGCTCTTCAGCAATATGCGGAGCAAAGGGGCTGATTAACAACACAAACGTTTCGGCCGTCTTCTTATCCACGTGAGTTTCTTTGTAGGCAAGATTCACAAATTCCATCATGGCCGAGATGGCCGTGTTGTAACTCATCGACTCTATGTCATCAGTCACTTTTTTTATGGTCTTGTGGAGAGCACGTGTCAACTCAGCCGATGGAGACTCAGTGGAGACTTTCAAAGCACCTTGCTCACCCACAAAAAGACGCCACACGCGTGCCAAAAATCGGTGACATCCAACAATCCCAGCCGTCTGCCACGGTTTGGTTTGCGTCAGAGGCCCCATGAACATTTCGTAAAGTCGCAAAGCATCAGCGCCGTACTCTTTTACGACGGCATCTGGATTAACGACATTACCGCGCGATTTGGACATCTTCTCGCCGTTTTCACCGAGAATCATCCCCTGATTCACAAGTTTTTGGAAAGGCTCTTTTGTGGAAACGACACCACAGTCGTAGAGCACTTTGTGCCAAAAACGCGCATACAATAAATGAAGCACGGCATGCTCGGCTCCACCAACATAAAGATCGACTGGCATCCAGTAATCCTGCTTTGTTTTACTGAATGGCTCATTCTCATTTTTAGGATCGACGAACCTTAAATAATACCAACACGATCCAGCCCACTGGGGCATGGTGTTGGTTTCTCTCGTGTAGGACTGACCGTTTTTACTCACAGGCAACCAGTCCCTAGCCTTACTCAAAGGTGACTCAGGAGTTCCACTCGGTTTGAAATCATCAAGTTCGGGTAGTCTCACTGGCAAGTCGCCGATGTCAACCGCACGAACGTTACCGTCCTTATCGTGTAAAACTGGAAATGGCTCACCCCAGTAGCGCTGACGGCTGAACAACCAGTCGCGAAGTTTATAGGTAATCTTTTTGCGCCCTAAATTTTTGCTTTCAAGCCACGTGATCATAGCCTGAATGGCCTGCGCCTTTGCCTTGCCATCGAGAAACCCAGAGTTGACCAGTTCCCCATCTCCCGTGTGAGACTTAACGGTAATGTCGGGCTCGTCGCCACCAGTTAGTACACGCTTAATGGGAATTCTAAACTTCGTTGCAAACTCGTGATCACGCTCATCATGACCAGGAACAGCCATGATGGCACCTAGGCCATAAGACATAAGAACGTAATCGGCGACCCATATCTGAATTTTTTCACCGTTGGCCGGGTTTAGAGCAAAAGCGCCCGTGAAGACGCCCGTCTTCTCTTTTGTTTGCGCAGATCTATCAAGATCACTCCTGTTTTTAGCCACTGCAACATAGTCACTGACCAGTGACCGTTGTGCACTCGTCGTAATCTTTTCGACCAGAGGATGCTCTGGCGCTAAAACACAAAACGTCGCGCCAAATAGCGTGTCAGGGCGCGTAGTAAATACGTCAAATGAAGTGGCATTGTGTCCATCGACAGTAAATCGAATCTCTGCGCCCTCGGATTTGCCGATCCAATGACGCTGCATGTCTTTAATGGACTCCGGCCAATCGACCAACGCTAAATCATCGATCAACCGATCAGCATATTCTGTGATTTTCAAAACCCACTGCCTGAGAGGACGTCTCTCAACAGGATGGCCACCACGTTCAGATTTACCGTCGATAACTTCCTCGTTGGCTAGCACCGTGCCCAATGCGGGACACCAATTGACCGGCTCAAAACTCTGGTAAGCAAGGCCTCGTTCAAATAGTTTAAGAAATATCCACTGGGTCCATTTGTAGTATTTAGGATCGGTGGTGTCCACTTCCCCATCCCAATCATAACTGAATCCAAGCATCTGCAACTGATCTCGGAATCGATTGATATTTTTGGCCGTTGTCACGGCTGGGTGGGTTCCAGTTTGAATGGCGTACTGTTCCGCTGGTAGACCAAACGCATCCCAACCCATGGGATGCAGCACGTTAAAACCGCGCATGCGCTTAAACCGGGACGTAATATCTGTGGCCGTATAACCCTCTGGGTGACCGACGTGAAGCCCATCACCGGAAGGATAAGGAAACATATCTAAAGCATAAAACTTCGGCTTTTTTGGATCGGGTTCAGGGGTCTTAAACGTTTTATTTGAAACCCAAAATTGCTGCCATTTCTTCTCAATGTCAGACGGCGCGTAATCATTCTTAGACCCATTGGACTCAAGCATTTTTAACACCTTCAAAGACAAATCAATTTGGAAGCACTGACTCTACGATTGAGCGATCCGAATTGGGGACGCTCGGTGGAACTTTATCTTGTCACCCCAATTTACGCGTGTGACGCCGTGATTACCGTCCGCAGCTAAAATTGCGGCCTCACAACGATTCTCGATAAGCAAAGTCTTCTCATCTGGATCAAAAAATCCATTAACGAGATCAAACGTCCGCCCGGCAGCGCGCATGAGCTCACGGACAACATACTGATATTTCGTATCAGTCTTCGGCATGATAAGACCACCAGCAGCACAGATGCCGGCAGAACTTCCCAACGCCGTACTCACCCACAAGCCTGAGCTTTTATGGACCTCCGAACGGTTTCCGAGTGTTAATCTATAGCGTGTCGTTGCGGCAGGATTTGCATTCGAGTAAAGGAAATCATTGAGAGCCGGGGGGGAAAAATACGGAGACTCTCCGTCTGATGGGATGATTTCCGCTTTTAGTCGGCTTGACTCAAGAATTTTTAAATTTTCCGCTTTGGCATCTCGTATAATTTGATCGACTGCGTCGACCCCACCCGCACAAAGGTAGCCCACACTCGTACCAGACGACCTGATGCCGATAAGAGTCATCTGACTTGACTGAACTTTGTGACTCGCAGCGAGCAGCGTACCATCTCCGCCAAGCGTCACCACCCATCGGGTGTCCTCGTCGGTAGTCCAACCCTCTTGATCGACATTGACGTCTCGGAAGTCCAAGCCCTCACGGGCAAGGGCATCTCGCGTTTTCTTTACGGCCGTCTGGT
The DNA here is from genome assembly GCA_040381655.1 of Deltaproteobacteria bacterium. GTDB lineage: Bacteria > Bdellovibrionota_B > Oligoflexia > Oligoflexales > RGVZ01 > CAMDKS01. The sequence continues at coordinate 9,160 of JBEIGW010000051.1, read as the reverse complement.
GCTCGCTATGCGCTAGCTTTATCCGATTGAAGTCCTCATCGGGCAGCGACCCTTTGTCATATTGACTCTGGAACCATGGTCCGTGCCAATCCCAACCGGAGGTCTTACTAACAAGCAGAACGCTAGCCATCTACAGCTTAGCCCCCAACGTTTTCGTCACCAGCCCCGTTTCTTGCTTGACCAAGATTGAGGTAATCTGGGTTTTCCCAAATCTTAAGCTCTTTTCGTAGAGCTTTTTCGTAGGACGTCATCATGGCATTGCCAGCAGTCGAGGCTGCCGTCTCCGCGAGTTCCTTTTGTTTCTTCTCGTCCAATTTTGACTCGTCTACATCATTTCTTGACTTCAATCTCAAGATGACTTTGTTGCCGCCCGCATCAAAAACCCTGTCGGCTAAAGCGCCCACTTTTGTGAGCCTAGCTGCAGCATCCACCATCGCCTGGTCGCCGTCAACTTTAGGCAACGACATCGCTGTCAAGTTCACCGGGCCTGTTGACTGCCATTTAAGTCCAAGGTTTTTCAGATCCGTCTCGGCAGTTTTACCGGCTTTCAGCTCAGTCAAAATCGCATCGGCCTTCTGCTGCAGAATAGCAGGCGCCTTTTCCTGCTCAATCAATTTACGTGCAATTTCATTTGTGGCCTGCTCAAGAGTGGTCTGCTTTGCTGCCTGCTTTTCCTCAACTTTGATCACATGAAAACCAAAAGGAGATTCAACAACCCCACTGATCTGGCCAGGATTTAGAGCAAATGCTGCATCAGCAAATTCCTTAACCATATCTTCGCGCACAAAAAAACCCAGGTCACCGCCGCGCGATTTACCCGCTGACTCGTCTGTGAGACTTGATGCCAGCTTTGCAAAATCAGCGCCTGCTGCCTTCACCTTTTTAAGCGTGTCTTCAGCGCGGCTTTTTGCCTCGTCTTTTGTGCGAAGAGCGCCAGGCCCGGAGGCATTTCGCGCCCCTTTAAAGCTCACAAGAATGTGCCGAGCCTTCACTTTCTCTTTGGTGTTATAATCTGACGAGTGACTCTCGTAGTAATCTTTGACCCTAGCTTTACCCGCATCATTGAGAAACGTCTTAACGTCCTCGTCCGATACGCCGACTTTTGCCATCGATGGCTCAATCTTTAGATAATCGACGTCAACTTTAGCCTCTGAGATGCGGTATTCGAGAGCTGAAGCGCGCTTTGAAACATAGACGGAATCGGTCACAAACTGTCTAAATTGCTGAACCGTAATACTTCTACGCAGTTCTTCCGAAAATGCGGCCTCCGTATAACCACGGCTACTAAGATAATTCTTAAACGTATCGGGACTGAAACTTCCCTTATCATCCTGAAATGCTTTGGCATCCCTCAGCAACTGAACCACATCGTCTTCTTGCGCTTCAATACCGGCGCGCAAAGCCGCTTGATACATGACTCGCTCATCAATTAACTGAGTCATAACGTAGCGAGGAATCTGTCCGCGCAGCGATTCAAAACCTTCCTGATACTGCGACTGCAGCCGCTCTGACATATTTCTGTACGCACGTTGAAATTCCATGGCCGTAATCTTTTCGCCCGCCACCTTGGCAGCACTGCCAGAGGGGAGCGTCATGAAATTATCCTGTGGACTGCAGATCCCAAAAAACGTCATCGCAATGACAGACAAACCAAGAAGCAAGTACGCTCCCGAGTTTCGAAGTAACTTTTGGCCGTCCAAATCAGCAAAAATTTTGTTTTTCCAACGCAACATGCCCTATCGTCTCCCTGACTAAATGATTACGAGCGTCGTCACTCAAAAAAAGACCCAAGCATAAGAAAATGCCTGATTTTGCTAGGCTTTGTCTAACATAATGTGCGACGATGAGCGGAATGCTTATTTAATAGCCAGAAAAAATGAGAATTCCACCAAAAACCACTGGGAAAAGATGTTGCGCGCCTTGAGCGGTTGAGGTTTAATTTCGACGAGATTAATAATGAAAAGCGCAACACGCGTCTGAAGTATCAAGCACTTCATCCATGCTAGCTTTTTGTTAGTTTTAGGCAACTATTCCGAAACCTTACGGAGGCTCTGGTTATGATTTTTGATTGGCTCGCAGGACTCTTCTCTAATGACCTTGCCATTGACTTGGGAACAGCGAACACCCTTGTATACGTAAAAGGTATCGGCATTGTTACAAATGAGCCTTCCGTCGTCGCCGTGCAACGAGATGCTCGTGGCGGTAAGAAAATTCTTGCCGTTGGCAAAGAAGCCAAGGAGATGCTCGGAAGAACTCCAGGCTCCATCGTTGCTATTCGTCCGATGAAAGATGGCGTCATTGCAGACTTTGAAGTTACCGAAGCGATGCTTCGCTACTTTATCGAACGAGCCCATAACCGCCGAACCATGGTGAAGCCTCGCATCATCATTTGCGTTCCATACGGAATCACCGAAGTTGAAAAGCGCGCTGTTCGCGAATCAGCAGAGTCGGCTGGTGCCCGAGAAGTTTACCTTATCGAAGAACCAATGGCGGCAGCCATCGGCGCAGGGCTACCGATTACGGAGCCAAGCGGCAGTATGATTGTTGATATAGGCGGTGGAACGACAGAAGTTGCGGTGATATCTCTCGCGGGCATCGTGTATTCGAAATCGGTCCGAGTTGGCGGCGACAAAATGGATGAAGCCATCGTCAACTATCTAAAGCGCAAATATCAGCTGTTAATCGGCGAAAGAACCGCGGAGCAAATCAAGATCACAATCGGCACCGCTTACCCGGACGAAAATCTAAAAACAATGGCTGTAAAAGGTCGTGACCTTGTTGCGGGCATTCCAAAGACCATCGAAGTAAACAGCGAAGAAGTTCGTGAAGCTATCATGGAGCCAGTGAACACGATCGTGGAAGCGGTGAGAGTGGCGCTTGAGAAAACACCACCCGAGTTGGCTGCAGATATCGTCGATAAGGGCATCATGCTCGCCGGCGGCGGTGCATTGATCCAAAACTTGGACGTCCTTCTACGCGAGGAGACAGGGCTTCCGATTATGATTGCAGACGACCCACTTTGCGCAGTCGTGTTGGGTTCGGGCAAGGCGCTAGACCAGATAGATATCCTCAGTCAGGTAACAGTTCAGGGATAAGGCCTGCTCTTAAATCCAGCGATGGTCTGAAAGTCTGGACATTGTGTGGATAACAAGATTTGAGTCGGGTCGAAGCATGTAGTGAGGCTTCGGCCCTTCTTCATGTCAGGGGATAGAGGGATCGGAATTAAAAACCGTCACTCGGAGGTAGTCAGAGCATGGGTCAAAAACGTATACGCTTCTGGTTAATGCTGACTGGGGTTTTCATAGCCCCCCTCATGTTTTTTTCCACCCAGTTGACACCATGGGGTGACAGCACTGGGTCAAGGGCCGTTACGCTTGCACAGGACTTATCTTACCCGTTCGCTTGGGTTTGGCATGAGTTATCAACTGGTCTCGATAAAACCTGGGAACGCTACGTGGATCTCTCGGGAAAATCTCGTGAGAACGAACGCCTTAAAGCCGAATTAACCGTTCTTAAAGCAAGAACATTAGACTACGAAGAGCGTCTGAACGAGGTCAACCGTCTTAGACAGCTTGCCGGATTTACCCAAACCATGCAGGACAAATTTCTTGCGGCTGAGGTCTTTACCGGCCAGCAGTCTCTACCCTTCAGAACAATCCGCATCTCACGCGGCAGCTTAGACGGAGTGCGCGCTGGAATGCCAGTGATCGCCTCCCAAGGGGCCGTTGGGCGAGTTATCAGAGCTGGATTTAAATTTTCTGATGTTCAGTTACTGGTCGATTACGACTCGAACATCGATGTGCTCATACAAAGAAACCGCATTCGTGGAGTCCTCGGCGGCTTTGCAAACGAAAACTGCCGCCTCAACTTGCAGCGCGGCGCTGAGGTACGTATCGGAGATACGCTGGTGACATCAGGCATTGTAGGAAGCTTCCCTAAGGGAATTCCGGTCGGAAAGGTTGTTCGCATTAGCTTCGAATCCGATAACGTCAGCCAAATTATTTATGTCGAGCCATGGATCGATCACAGACGTTTAGACGAAGTCGTTGTTTTGCTGCGGGAGGATCCTGAATTGGGACGGATCGCCGAAGCGGGCGGTGCAGACTGGCTTGATAAATCCATGAAGCCAGCTTCCGGAGGTTAGAATCCTTTTGGCGTCAATTGACTGTATGAACCCGAGGGTGAGCGTTAAGTGAATATCGAATTCGCATTAGAAGCGCCGAATTTCTCAACCGCCGACGATCAACGTCGCCGCTGGTGGCCCATTCGTCCGGCCACAGGCATTTTGTGGGCCGATATTCTATGGTTACTAGTCATAGCTGCTTTTGACACCTACATGCTCCCAGCTCTTACCGATAACATGCTTCCGTTTCGCCTCATGACCCCATGGCTTGTGGTCACGTTTGTCGTCGCTCCAACCGAACGTTCATTCATTGCACTCATCGTCGGCTCGCTACTTGTAGAAACCAGCACGGGAGCTCCCCGAGGACTCTACTTGACCGGGTATTGGGTGATCTTTGCTGTCCTGTCGTTATCACGAAAAACTCTATCATGGCGACACGCCGTACCTTGGATCGTTACGTTCTTTTTCTCTTCGTTTTTTCTTTCGAACTTTGAGACTGCTCTGATTTTTTTGCGCCAGGACCCCAATCAGCTCGACTTCTTTCACTTCGCAAAGCAAACCATTCGAGTAACCTTTTGCGTCGTCGTAGGCATGAGTTTGGCACAGCCTTGGATGTCGCGATTTAAAGGGGAGGCGGCATCCACATGAAAAAGATGTTCCGCTCGCCACACCTAATGATCGAAAGTCGGTTTTTTATCGCCAGCGTTATCGTGGTCGGCGCGGTACTCGTGCTTTGGTTGCGCGTGTGGCATCTTCAAGTGTACAGGGGCGAGTACTACCGCAAGGTTTCTGAAAATAATCGCATTCGCAAAATTGACATACCAGCTCCTCGTGGTGTTCTTTTTGATGCCTACGGTAAAGTCATACTCGGCAACACCCCAAGTTCCGACCTTATTATCATCCCCCAATACATGAATGATAAAGACAAGACGTTTGAGGTTTTATCGCGGCTCATGCATCAGCCACGAGAGCTATACGAACGGAAGTTCAAACAGGCAAAAGCCCAGCCACGCTTTATGCCCATCACCATGCAGCGAAACCTCTCACAGCATGAGGTCTCAATTATTGAGTCTAATCGCCTCTTTTTGCCAGGCGTCGAGGTTCGAACAACTGCACGACGTGAGTATAATACGGACGTTTCGCCTCATATGCTCGGCTACCTCGGTGAGGTTAACCCCACGTTACTCGACGAGCTCAACGCCAAAAACCGCAGCAACCCTTATACAATCGGAGATCTTGTCGGGAAGCAGGGACTAGAAGCTCGGCTAGAATCTCACCTTCGCGGCAAAAGAGGATATAAAATTCTTCAAGTCGATGCATTCGGACGAACCTCCAATCAAGCGCGTCAAGACTGGCAGTTACCAATGGTCTCGGCGCAAGCAGGGGCCAATGTTGAGCTCACTATTGATCTGGAATTGCAAAGGGCCGTCACCCGTGCGTTTGGCGGCAAGAATGGAGCCGTCATAGTAATGGACCCAAGATCCGGCGCTATTCTGGCCATCACAAGTCAGCCAACCTGGGATCCGTACATCTACCAGCGCGGTATGTCATCCGAGGAGTTCCGCGCGTTAAGCCTTGACCCACTACATCCATTTTTGGACAAAACTACAGGTGGCGAATATCCCCCGGGGTCGACATATAAATCTGTTGTAGCTCTCGCTGCATTACAGGAGAAAATCGTTAATGCGTCATCCACGTATTATTGTAACGGTTCCTTTTCTCTTGGTACGCAATCCTTCGGCTGCCACAAAAAAGAAGGACACGGTTACGTGAATCTTCGCCAAGCACTGATGCAGTCATGCGACGTATACTTCTATCACATCGGTATTGATCTTGGCGTTGATCGTATCGCTAAATATGCTCGAGCGCTCGGCCTTGGAGCAAAATTGGGGTTACACCTTAACATGGAGCGCCCAGGACTAGTGCCAACCAGTGCCTGGAAGCTTGCAGTCCATAAAGAGGCTTGGGCGACTGGGGAAACGCCGCCTATCGCTATTGGACAAGGTTACAACCTCGCCACCCCGCTCCAGATGGCAAGCCTTTACGCTGCCATTGGAACAAAGGGACAAATCTGGAAACCATTTCTCGTGCGTCGAATTTCCACACCATTCGGGCAAGTACTGGAAGAGCGACAGCCTCAACTTCTTCGAACGACCGACGTCATTTCTCCCGCAAACTATGATCTAGTCCGTAAAGGTTTGGAGGCCGTTGTCAACGATGAAGAGGGCACGGGAAAAAAGGCACAAGTCGAAGGTATTACCGTGGCCGGAAAGACTGGTTCAGTACAGGTAGTTAATTTAAAGAAGAACAAGAACCAATCGGACGTATCTGTCTTATGGAAAGAGCACGCCATGTTTGCTAGTTTTGCTCCTTCAGAAAATCCTGAGATCGTGGTGGCCGTTGTCAGCGAGCATGACGATAAAGGCGGCGGGGGCGCATCGGCAGCACCTGTGGCTGGCGAGATACTCAATGCTTATTTTGACTTAAAAAAGCGGCGAGAATCGCATGCTCTTGGGGCTCTCGAGCTACCCAAGGATAAACCGATGGAAGAATCTAAGCCCGCGGTTAAACCCTCCAACAAGAAAACGATACGCGCTGAAAAACCACCAGTTCCCAAAGGAGAGTCCTATGAATGACATACGGGAACAAACTCCGTCCCAGCAAAATATGGCGCATGAGCCCGTTCTACTCGTCCCCGGGCAGGAGATCAGAGAACCACGCCTCATATGGTCGAAGATCATTATTTTCGCAATGTTTGCCCTGATAACTCTCGGTATGATCAATCTTTACAGTGCAGCCATGGGAACCAGCCTATTTTGGTCCCAATTAAAGAACCTCGTCTTGGCTTTATCAGTATTCTTTATTTGCGGATGGGTCATTCCGCCGAGGCACTACAACACCTATGCATACTGGTTTTTTGGGTTCGTTTGTTTCCTTTTAATTCTTGTGGACGTCATTGGCGGTATCGCAATGGGGGCACAACGCTGGCTGAAGATCGGGCCCATCGTATTTCAACCATCTGAGCTCGCTAAAATAGCGGTCGCCATAGTTGTCGCGAAATTCTTCCACACATCAAGACTGGCAAGACCTTACACTCTAAGAGACTTGTTACCCCTTGCGGTCATTGTGGGGCTAGCCTTCGTCCTGATATTTGCTCAGCCCGACTTCGGAACAGCTGGTGTTTGCGCGCTCATCGCCGCATGTCAACTAGGGTTTATCCGCATCAATGCCAAAAGTGTTGGGATCGTGGCGGCTGCTGGACTATTGCTACTCGTCGTGGCATGGTTTTTCGTTCTGCACGATTATCAAAAACTTCGCGTCTTGAACTTAATTAACCCCGACATGGACCGTAGCGGCACTGGCTATAACGCTCTACAGAGCTTTATAGCCATCGGCAGTGGTAAATTTTTTGGAAAAGGATTTCTAGAAGGCACGCAAACTCAGCTGCAGTTTTTACCTGCCAGGCATACCGACTTCATCTTTGCGGTTTTCGCTGAAGAGCACGGATTCCTGGGGGCAACAATTTTATTTATGTTGTTTGTTACGATAGTTTACATGGGCCTTGCTATCGCCAAGCAAGGCAAAGATATATTCTCAACGTTGTTGGCAGTCGGAATGACCGGGATTATTTTTGTGTCGTTTATGATTAATACGTCCATGGTCCTAGGTCTATTTCCTGTTGTAGGAGTGCCCTTGCCGTTTTTCTCTTACGGTGGAACTGCTTTAATCATGTTCTGTGCTAGCCTTGGAATATTGGTTGCGATCGAGCGTGACAGTCTGGACTTATTCCGAAGATCGTCGCCTCTTAACCTTAGCGGCGCCACTTCAAAGTGACGAATCATTCATAGTTTAAAAGATCTACAATGAATATATGGTACAAAAGGCTGACTTGGTTACTGGCAATTTACGCATTCCAGCGCGCGTTGTTCGTTTATTTTAATCTTGCAAGTCTGGCCAACATCTCAACGTCAGACTGGGTCATCGCTATACTCGACGGCTTTCGATATGACATTTCTGTGATTGCCACACTAAATTTACCGATCGCCTCGATCCAATATTTACTACAATTGTTTATCCTACGGCAGAGTTTACCTCCAGAGATCGCGATCCTCAAGAACCGCATAGTGAACCGCGTGGCTGGAACTTTATTTCTACTCGTGAATGTACCCCCCATAGCTTTCGGCATCATTGATAGTCGCATGTATACATTTACTGGCCGTAGAACTACGCTCGATCTTTTGTACCTGGCCGGGGATGCCAAAGAGCAGGGGCTTTCTATTATCATGCAGTACTGGCCTTTGACCTTTAGCGGTATTGTTGCAACGTTCACAATGGCTTGGCACACGCGGCAGACACGCCATGAGCCTCGCATGATACGGTCCAAGCGTCGCGAAGCTGTTTTCGCCGTTGTTATTTTATTCGCAGGCGTTTTCTTCATACGCGGTGGCTGGCAGACAAAACCCCTATTACCCACCCATGCATACGCCTACCAGCCAGCTACTTTGGCAAATGTGGTACTTAACTCTGGGATGACACTTTTAAGGACACCGACGGCAAAAGTTCATGAGCCTTTGAATGACTTTGCCAATATGCAAGAGATTCATAAAGTCCTGGACGTGCCACGCGCTGCTCCATTGACTTCAAAAAATCTTAACTTTGTGATCATTATCGTCGAAAGTCTTGCGAGGGAGTATTTGGGATGCCTTAACGATGGCGTTGGCTATACCCCGTTTCTGGATTCAATTTCCAAGGACGCAATTATTTTTCGGGATTCCTACGCGACCGGCAGACGATCCATCGACGCTATGCCAGCTGTTTTCGCTGCCATTCCCGCTTGGCGTGATCAGCCCTACATCAAATCTCCTTTTGCAGCTAATTATATTCGCCCTCTCCCACGAGAGCTCAAAAAACACGGCTACTCGTCTGCTTTTTTTCACGGGGCCTCAACTGGCAGTATGCATTTTGACGTCTTTGCAAAAATGGCTGGTTTTGACACCTATTATGGTCGTGAAAACTACCCTAAGACGGGTGAGAACG
>JBEIGW010000050.1:0-13123 GCA_040381655.1 Deltaproteobacteria bacterium | reverse complement strand
GCTGATGGTTCGTCTTTTGGAACGACACAAATAAATTCTGTCAAAAACGCAGACACAAAAATGGCTGTATTCTTTAACATCGCGTGTAGTAACGGCGCTGTCCAATCCAGCTCAAAGTCAATGGCTGAGAGGCTTCTTTGGCCGCAGGGAGATAACCCTAACCGTGGTGCGATCGCAGTGCTGGCAGCAACAGAGCCGTCCTTGACCGCAGTGAATCACAAATACAACAGACACTTGTTCACCCATCTTCAGGCCACAGCGTCGGCCTCGGTTGGTCTTGTGAATATGCTTGCTGCGAATCAGTTGGTTCGCGACGCAGGAGGCAGCGTTCCATCGAATAATAAAATGTATATTTTGTTCGGCGATCCGCTGCTAGCCTTTAAGCATGATTAAAGACAGGCGTAAGGTTACTTGCAGTTTATAGTCTGTGTCTTTGGAACACAGACCGCTTTAAGCTTGCCTTTGCAAGTCAAGCCGAGCATCCTGTTGTTGCTTCTCGTCGCTTTATAGACATTAAATGAACCCGTGATGGTTGAGAAATCCGTGACAGTTGTCACATCTTGCCCTTCCCACATTCCAATGAAGTTGTCATGTGGTGAAAAATATTTTCCGGAGTTAGTCACTTGGCCCGTTTTATAGCCTTTGAATCTACATACAGTATTCGCCGTCTTCGGATCATTGTGAACTGAGCCGTTACCGTAGTACTGATTACTTAATTTAGCTCCACAAATTCCATTTACGATATTTACTAGATTTTGCGGCCCATTGATTGACTCAGTTGCGTTCGGATCTGACTCCATGCTGTTGGGATCACACGTTAATGACTTGCCACCATCGTCTGTAACCAGTTCGTTTTGCGGATCTTTAGGTTTGCCCTCTTGCAAAGTGATATCTTCAGAAGGGTTGGTCTTTGGTGGTGTTTTGGGCTTCACAACCCGCTGAGACCCTGCATCTCCGGCAAATTCCTGCGTTGAACAGGATGCCAGAATTAGAGCAAGGACAATATTTGTTATGGTTGCGACAAGCATTTGAAGGCTATCGGCATAGTTTTCTCAGATCTTAATTGATCTTGAAAAATCACAACATTCTAGGCATTTACCTTTATCTATTAACCTGTGACTCAAAATACATTAATCAAAGGGCCCAATGATCTTACAGAAAATACAGCTATATAACGCCCTAGCTTTTTGACGTAAGCTTCCAGCCAGCATTGGTCACTAGTCTGGCGCCTCTGCGCCAAGTCATATAAGCTAGTGCCCACTGAATAATGACAAACAGTCTATTTTTAAATCCGATCAAATAATAAATGTGAACGAAGACCCAGCCCCACCATGCTAATGAGCCAGCAAGTTTTATGCCCTTATACTGCAAAATGGCACGCCGTCTCCCGATAGTTGCCATCTGGCCTTTGTCAAAAAACTTGAAAGGCAGCGATTGGGTCCCCTTCAAGAGCCTCTTGATATTCCGAGCCGCGTGTCGTCCCTGTTGCATAGCGGCCGGTGCTTGCCCTGGCAACACCTCACCGTTGGCGTCCTCAAATCTAACCTGATCACCTACGGCAAAAATATTCGGTAGTCCCGGAAGTGAAAGATCTTTTTCAACCATCACTCGACCAACTGAATCAAGCGGCACGCCGAGAGTTTGATTAATGGCGGCTGGCTTCACCCCCGCCGCCCAAATGACGGTGTTGGCCTTAATCACTTCAGAACCAAGGGAAACTCCCTGGGAGTTTATATTTGTCACGCGAGTCGACGTCCAAACCGTCACTCCGAGCTTTTCAAGATCGCGCATGGCGCGCTTTGAAAGACTTTGATCAAATCCTGATAAAATCCGGTCTCCAGCCTCAATCAACACGATACGAGTGCTCGCAGGGTCGATGTTGTCAAAGTCTTTATCCAGTGTAAAACGGCTAATCTCGCCAAGTGATCCAGCAATTTCCACTCCAGTGGCACCACCACCGACAACCACAAACGTCAAAAATTCTTTGCGTTTGACGGGATCTCTTTCTCGCTCTGCATACTCGAAGGAGAGGAGTACTCGGCGGCGAATTTCAGTGGCCTGCTCTAAGGTTTTCAGACCTGGAGCGAATTCCTCCCAATCATCGTGTCCAAAGTAGCTGTGAGAGGCTCCGCATGCCAGAATCAAATAATCAAATGTCACGTCACCAAAATCACAAACCACTCGATTGTGTTCGGCATCAACAGATCTAACATCACCCAACAAGACGGTTGTATTCTTGAAGTTAGACACTACGGCTCGAATAGGAGTGGCAATGTCCGCTGGAGATAATCCGGCCATTGACACCTGATAAAGAAGCGGTTGAAACAAGTGATGGTTACGACGATCAATGAGCGTGATCTTGATGCCTGGAGTATGGACGAGAGTTTTACAGGCTTCAAGCCCACCAAAGCCTCCACCCACAATGACGACATGTTTTTCTTTCGACATCATCTGCTGACCCAAAAAAACCAGCTCTGCCGAATTGCGCAGAGCTGGCGAATTGACTTAAGCAATAACGTTAAGCGCAAGTATCACTTAGCGCCCACTTGTAAAGGCAACTTTCCAACCAGCTCAACTTTTAGCTGAACTTTGTCAGCAATCACTTTGTCGCCGAGGTTTTGAAAGAATTTTCCGGAGCCGTAACGAACTCCAAATTCAGTGCGATCAAACTCAAGGTCAGCACTGATTTTCGACACTCCACCCTTCTCTGACGCTGTGGTCGCCTTGAACGATACAGGCTTCGTGGTGCCTTTGATTGTGAGATCGCCCGTCAAGTCATAAGCATTCGGGCCTGACTTTTTGAACGATGCAACCTTCAAAGTCGCCTCTGGATGTTTCTCAATGTCGAAAAAATCTGGTGAGTTGAGATGCCCCACAAGTTTTTTATTATAGCTAGCATCTTTTAGATCTTCATTTTTAATGGTCTTCATATCCACTATAACCAACGCCGATGTTGGTCCATCTTTACCAAACTCGACTTGTCCGCTTTTGATATCGACAGTGCCAGTGTGCTTACTGTCAACCAATACTTTTGAACCAGTCCAATTTAGTTTGCTTTTTTTGACGTCAAGCTGATGGGTTTTAGCCATAAGGGAGGTCGACGCAAGCAGAACTGTAAGAGCACATACCGTATTGAAACGTTTCATAGAAGACTCCTTTGGATATCTTTTAAAAGGTGAAGTGACAGTAGGTTACCACGCGTCTGAAACGATGTAAAACCGGTGACTAAAATAAATCTATTTTAATTAAAAATGGTGCGAATTTTAGCCAGTAAGGCCTCAAGATGAGTTTTTGTGGTCAAAGGGTTTATGATCGTAACTCGTAACCATGCCTCACCCTCGATCTTGGTGGCTGTTATATAACCATCACCTTCTTTAAGAAGTTTCTGACGAATTTTTTGCTGAAGATTAGAAAGATCCGATGAAGAGATTTTTTGCTGATTTTTCGGGACGTAACGGAAACACAAAATATTGCACTGCGGATCATGAGCTGCCTCAAAATCCTCGGATGCCAAAATCATGTCATAAAACTTACGTGTATGATCAACTGCTCGGTCTATCAGCTTAGCTAAAAAGTCGCGGCCGTAAAGACTCCACACGCCCCACAGCCCTAGTGAGATAGCACCCTTTGTGCACTCAAAGGTCCTGAGGCCTCCATCAAACTCGGCCATACCCTGTGGATCCGAAGGATCAAACAAGTAGGGCGCATCCTGTGAAAACGCGTCCCAACTGTTCCGGGCATCTTTGTAGAATAAGTATGTACACAGCGCCGGAACAAACAGCATTTTATGAGCGTCCCAAGCGATTGAATCGGCTTGGTCAATTCCATCAAGTATATGTCGATGTTTGTCTGAAAACAGAAAGCTTGCGCCGTGGGCACCGTCAACATGGAACCAAAGCTTATGCTCCGTTGCCAGTTCTGCCAACGCACGCAGATCGTCAAAAGATCCGGTCGGCGTTGTGCAGGCAGAACCCACGATGGCGAACACATCAAGCCCCCTGGATCTAGCTCCAGCCAAAATACGCCTAGCCTCAGATACATCCATGCGGCGTTTTGCATCAACGGGCACTTTGATCAGCTGCGAGGTACCTAGTCCCAATATCCCACAAGCTCTTGCGATGCAGTAGTGGCTGTCAGCACTTGTCATGATCGCTGGCTTTAAGTCGCCTTTGTGACCATCTTGCCAGAAGTTTTTATAGCGAATATTTCGGGCCGCCAGTAAGGCCGTCACATTGGCAAGGGTGCCACCGTGAGTACCCACTCCTGCAAAATCTCCAACCTTCCAACCAATCAGTTTACCCATCGCGTGAATGACGGCCCTTTCAGCAGCTGTTCCAAAAGGCGCCATCTCAAAAACTGCAGCCCCCTGATTGGTCGCTTTGCCAATGGTATCAAAGAACGCTGCCGCAGGAATTACAGGTGGGACTTGATGGCCCATGTAGCGAGGATCATGGAGTCGGTGTGAATACTTCAATGTAAGATCGGCGAGCTCGTTAAAATTTTTTTGAGGGTCATTGAGCATTTGGCTAGCGAGCTCCACGTAACGCTCAGGCGTCAGCTCTGGCAAGGTCGGTTTAGCCATACTTTGACACTCTGAGTAGTAACGACCGATATAATCAGCCAAATCACTTAAGAGCTCTGATGCTGTTTGGGGGCTGTATACATCTTCAATCGCAGTCATAGACTTATCTCTCGTCTGAAGGATCAAAACATTTAGTTGATCGAGCTATTTGGCATATCGTGCGTTCAATTATTTGGAGTTAAACTGTCGTCTAAGCCATAAATAAGCCATAATATTTGTAATCGTTAATAGGTTCGTTCACAAGACAAGAGGTGCTTCGGAGATGGCAAATCTTAATAAACAATTACGAGAGTGGGCCGACAAGGGTCTGATTAACGAAGAGCAAAGCGCTAGGATCTTAAGCTACGAAGCTAATAAGCCCAAGGCTTCATGGTTTATGTACGGCATGCTCACACTAGGCGTCACGGTGGTCGGACTGGGTGTGATTTCACTCATTGCAGCTAACTGGCATCAGATACCTAACGGTATAAAACTCGGCGGAGCGTTCCTTCTTTTAATGCTCATTGGCGCATTCGCCTACAAAAATCACGGTTCCGAGAAGCCGATTATTTACGACGCATCTATTCTCGCTTTGCAAATGATGTCCCTGGCGACGATCGGACTGATCGCCCAGATCTATCATACTGGCGGCAAACCTTATCAGGCCATATTACTTTGGTCTTTAATGATATTTCCAGCCGCGCTAACCACAAATTTTATGTTCGTACCATTCATATGCGCCGGGGGTTTACTGGGATCTCTCATGTTCTTTCTAGACGATGTGATGACTCGAACGAGTGAATACATCATCCTTCTAGCACCACTGATGGCGGCATTTCTAGCCATATCGGCGAGATTCTTGCGCACGTCTGAAGGATTTTTAAAAGCATGCCAAGTCTGGCTTTTCGTTGGCGTTTGCATCGGATTAGCGGCAGTGGAATTTTTCGGCGTCAGTCGCTATAAGCCCACGGCAATCAGCTCCTCACTATTTCAAGTGTTTTATTTACTATCCATTCTCATTTTGGCCATCACGTGGGCAAACAAAAACTACTCGAATTTACAAAAGATTTTAGTAACAGCAATAATCTGCATTTACGGCTTCGTCTCCCAACTCAACGTCCCAACCACAAAGGGCGAGATTTTATTTGCCTTTATAACGTTGGCACAACTCGCGTTGATCGGCGCATTTTTTGCGTCTGAAAAAGCGCGCCGGCGGTTTAATTTCGTGTTGATTTTGATGGGTCTGAGATTTTTCGCCCTATTTATTCAGGCGCTTCAGGGATTGGCGATGACTGGCCTGGGTCTGATTTTATCGGGTGCTATTTTGATCGGCTTAGCTACCGTCTGGCAAAAACACCGTAATAAGATTGCTCAATGGGCGGAAAGGATCACGCAATGATTTCATCAAAGAAATTTGTCATCGCAGCATTAGCACTGCCAATCATTTGTTTAGCAGGACTCGCTGTTCACAAAGCATCGGTCAGACAGACGGGTCAAGAAATAACTCTGAATATCACTGGCTACGACCCTCGTGATTTATTATCCGGACACTACTTAATTTATAATATCGACTATCAGACCCCAGATCTATGCGCTACAGACATGCAAAGCGAACGATCCGTGTACGTTTGTCCAGAGCAGGGAATACTACACGTCGACTCCCAGCCAAGAGGATGCACTGTTTTTATTGCTGGACGGTGCGAGGGTAGACGATTTATCGCAGGCGTAGAGAGATTCTACATACCGCAAGAGCACGCTTTGCCACTTGAAAGACTGGTTATCGATAAGCGAGGCTCTGTGGTGCTGTCTGTCTCTGCAAGTGGTAAAGCGCAGGTCAAGGAGCTATTGATTGAAGGACAACCCTGGTTTGACTATCTCACGTCACATACCGAGAAATGAAAAAACCCCGGATGTATGATCCGGGGCCTATCGAAAAATCTTGGAAATCGTCAGCGATTATTCCTGAGTCCCGCGTTCAAAGTCAGGACCGTGACAACCAGTAAACGCACTGCGGTCTCGATTTTGTTCACAGGCTTGATGCGCAGCACCGGTACCCGTCGACGTCGTCATATCAACTTCGATCGTCTCGGTAGTACCTGAGCAATCCCAGCCTGATGGCGCAGTTGGGCTAAATGTGTCAGGCAGCTTATCTGGCAACGACGAAACCGCGACTTTAACTGCATCTGGAGCGGCGGAATTGTCTACTGTGATGCCATCAGATCCAAACGTCGAGCGACTGTTCCAGTCGTAGGTCGTGCTATTGTAGGCACCGCTACCTTTAATGAAAGCTTGTCCGATGGTGCCGTTAAAAATGGTAACACCTTGGTCGCTAAATTGATTCGCCCCATTAACTCCAACAGCCGACATCTTAATGACGCTGACACCGCCATCAACGAGCATCATGTCAACGTAGTTTCTGAATGTGCCCCCATTTTGTCCAGAATTTGTATCCTTCATGGATGCTTTAAGAAGCTTGACTCCATCTTGTGTCATGTCGAAATCAAGGTTTGAGCCACCAGAATGACCGTTTTCGTTATGCACTGAATTAACGCTTCCCTTCGCCTTACCGGCACCAGCATAGCCGCTGATATTGATCACTTGAGAAAGCGTGGAACCCCGGCACTGATAGACTTTTAGATTAGCAGAGTCTGAATTATCAACCCATATCTTTAGGACCTGCGATCCTTGCGTCGACTTTACATTCACTTGGTATTTAGTACCAAACTTCATCTTCGCTGATTCTGCTTCAAGGTGACAGAACATGCCGCCGACCTCGGAGAGTCTTTCTATCACCCGCTTGGTTTGCTCCATGGTCATGCAAGCTTCTGATGATTTCTTACCAATTAAATTTGAAGAGAGGTTCAAAGATGTCGTGCTTCCACCTGTAGCTTTGACGAGTGAGGACGGTAGTTGCAAACCAAGAGCCGAAGAGATCTTTAGATCAGCAACGGATTCTGGCTTTTGATCTTCTTTCTTCTCTTCTTTCTTTCCGCACGCGGTCGCAACAAGTCCAGCCACCATACCAATTTGAATAAGACCTCTGATAATCTTCATGATTCCTCCAGTTGTTTCAGCACGAAAAAAATGTAGACATAGCCCTGTCAATGTTTTGTACAGGCTAAAAGCTTACGTGATTTGATCACACATAGTCAAAAGGCGATGAGCCACTTTTTGATTAAGCAGCTAATAAAGCTCAAAAATACTCGTTTATTTATCGAAATAGAAAATTCTGGTATCAGTGCCGACGAAGGCTTCGTCTCGCATCAACGAGCATCATATGAGTCTCATACTGAATTCTAGCCTCGCGACTTGCAGCTCCGCACCGCACGACATCTTCTATGTGCGCAACAAATTCGTCTGAAGCAAACGCCTCGCGAGTGGCTTCTGATGGGCCAACTCCTCGCGACTTCCTGGCCACGGTCAAGGCCTTTAGTCGATCCGGAAGTAGCTGAGACAGTCGCTGGTATACCTGACGATGCTCGCGTGCATCACAGGCGAATTGCTGGATGCGTCTAACTAGTTGTTCATGAAGCATTCGAAGATTCAATCGTCACCAAACCAAATGGGTAAAAATTAAACACAAGTATAAGCATAACCCATCAAATCCTTTGGATCGAGCTGGTTTTCGGCGTATCATATCAACCGATATAGTTTTGCATGTGGCTAGATTTATTGGGAGATTATTTATGAAAGTCACGTTAAAACACGTCGTTTCAGCCATCGTAAAAATTACGCTTGGGGTTTGTATCGCCAGCAACGCTGGTTTTGCCGAACACCACGAGAAAGATGCAAAGCCTGCCAAAAGCTCCACGGCTCCAGCCAAGACAGCCACACAACCAGCGGCTAAGCCACAAACGAAACCTGCGACTGCTACGCAAACGACTCCACAAATAAAGGCTGCAACAGTCATCAAGTTTGACGCCAAGGAAGTCAAAGGCGCGAAAGTATGGCTTCCAAAAGACTCAACAGCAAAGGTTGGTGAGCCGGTGACACTTGAGGTCCACAATTCGTTGGAAGCACCCCATGGCTTTAAAATTGAGGGCTATGTGCCGGAGACCGCCGTCGGCGCTGGCGAAACCAAAACGTTCACCTTTACACCGAAGGAAAAAGGCGTATTAAAAGTAACCTGCCATCTTCATCCAGCCCACGTAGGCGCTGAGATCAAGGTGCAATAAGAACGTTTCTTGGAACTAATCTAAACTTGGAGTGCTGCTAAACAGCACTCCATTTTTTTGCCCAACTGAGCGCATCACTGATGCCCTGGTCTATGGATAACTCTGCTTGCCAATTAATGAGTTTCAAAGCCAAATCAGCACTGGCAAAGCTGCCGGCCACATCTCCAGGCCGCGGTGGCGCCTCGCGCTTGTTAATTTTGGCCTTATAAACACGCTCAAACGCTGCAACTAATTCGCGAACAGTCACGCCATTACCGGTACCGAGATTAATGACACGGTAGTTTAGTGACTGGGTCATCGACTCATTGCCGACCAAAGAACCAGAGCTAAAAACATGGTCAAAGTTCTCGATAGCTTTCACGTGGGCACGGGCTAGGTCCCAGACGTGAATATAATCCCTTATTCCGCTTCCATCTCTGGTGGGCCAATCCGTTCCCGTGATTTCAAAAAACGGGATCTTACCAAGAGCTACGCTGACCAGGCGCCCAAGCACATGGGTCGGCTCTTTAACGTAGGCACCAGTACGCATCTCAGGATCAGCGCCGATGGGATTAAAATAACGAAGTGCAACACCCCTCATGGCGTACGCATCACAAAAATCCTTGAGCACCATTTCCATCATGAATTTTGTTCGTGCATAGGGACTGGACGGTTTTAGGGGCGCCGATTCGTTCACCATAAAACCATCAACAACATCATAGATCGAGGCTGAAGAGCTAAACACAATGCGTTGGCATCCCACATCTCGTAGAGCGCCGAATAGTTCCACGGACTTAGCTACATTCTCTCGGTAATAGAGTTCAGGCTCGGTGACACTTTCGGGGACTATGATACGCGCAGCACAATGAATGGCACCAAAAAGTGGGCCTTCTGCAGCGACTATTTTTTGGATGAGATTACGATCACCCACGTCTCCCTGATAGGTGATCCTCTCCCGAGTGAATTCACGACGACCGCTTGAAAAGTCATCAAGTATGATCGGCGTCCAACCCGCATCCAAAAGCGCAGAACATACGGTGGCCCCGATATAACCAGCGCCACCGGTTACAAGTATATTGCCGCGGGAGTTTTTAAATTGATTTTTATTTTGCGTCATAAATCAAAGACTCTTGCCTTACTTACAGGGAAGGCCAAGAATGCCCGCAGCCCAAGGCTAAGTCAAAGTAAAAAGGACTTAACACATGGCTTTAGTGATGCTTTTAAGTGATCAAGATCAGGAATTTTGAGCCTAAAAACCGCCCTTAAATACCCTACCTGCTTACACTTTCCTGGGGGATTAAAGTTAGCTCGGAAAAATGTCGTTAGTAGAAAACTTAATTCGGAGGTTCACTTTGGGCGCCAGTCTTAAAGATCTAATTATGATAGCGGCCCTGATCACCGGCTGCTCTGAGGGATCATTTTCGGGAGATTCCGACCGCCAAGGGATCATTAAAAAACCAACAAAACCAACGACGCCCGAAACACCCGTCCCTCCGACAAACACCACGCCACCGTCAGATGACAGCACAATCATAACAGACGACGGCGGTCAGCAGTGGGAGCCCTGCACCAAACAACTAAGCGTTCCCGGGAAGGCCAACCCTTACTTAGCGGGGATGCCAGCGGGCACTTCGATCAGTTATATGTGGGCAGCTAGACCGGATGCGGTCGGATCAGAGTCTCCCGTGCAACTTGTTCCTGAAAAGCCTGACTGCCTCAAAGAAGGCGAAAGCATCACGTTCAATATCTCAGGCCGCATATCCCATGGCGGTTCAAAGGCCACCAACGCAGACGGCAAGCAAAATGATGTCAAGTTTCACCAGAAAAATGGAATTCTGGGTAAATCTAGTATTCGCGCGCCATTGAACTCGATGGTGGGAGTGTTCCTGGGTGACGGCGTGCCAAACGGTAGTCCAGCGACGATGGATTTCAATTCAACTTCAAGCCGAGACTACGCAAAGCTGACCCCTGGTGTCGGCCAGATTTTCTTCATCGGAGATGGCAAGCGCAGCAATGGAGCGCTTCAGGAAGTAGTAGTTCCAGCCGGGGCAAAAAGACTATTTTTAGGGATCATGGACGGCTACGAGTGGAGTAACAACTCTGGTCAGCTTTCTGGTGGCTTTTCTACCAAGAAAAAATAGAAATCTTCTAACAAATTTTTTCGTAAATCATCCATTTTGATAGCTTAATTAACTAGCATATTTATCATGAGATTCGATTAAATCTCATGTGACAAGGCTACGCGTCAGTTATTTGATATTTTTCTGTTGGCTGGTATCATCTCCCTTCTATCTAGCTGTCTCTAAAGAGGTATCTGACCGTGACTATTGATTACGAAAAACTTGCTCTCGAGTATCACGCGAGGGAACCGCGCGGAAAAATTTTCACTGGTCTATCCAAACCAGTCTCAAGCCAAAAAGATCTCTCCATCGCCTACTCTCCAGGCGTGGCTGGACCTTGCCGCGAAATCGCAAAAAACAGTGAACTATCATTCGAGTACACGGGCCGTGCTAACTTGGTTGGAGTTATCTCCAATGGGACGGCCGTTCTGGGACTGGTGATATTGGCCCAGAGGCTGCAAAACCAGTAATGGAAGGCAAAGCAGTACTATTTAAGAAATTTGCCGACATCGATGTTTTTGACATCGAGGTGGCCGCCAAGGACCCCGACCAGTTCATCAGCGCCGTCGCTACATTAGAGCCCACATTTGGTGGAATCAACTTAGAAGACATCAAAGCTCCTGAGTGCTTCTATATTGAAGAAGAGCTAAGAAAACGCATGAAAATTCCGGTCTTTCACGACGACCAACACGGCACCTCTATTATCGCAGGGGCTGCATTCCTCAATGCCTTAGAGATCACAAACCGGAAAATCGAAAACGTTAAAGTCGTATTCAGCGGAGGCGGTGCGGCGGCTGTGGCCTGCGCAAATCTATTTATTTCTCTTGGCGTCAAGCCGTCTAATCTCATGATGTGTGACAGTAAGGGTGTGATCTACAAAGGCCGCACAGACGGAATGAACAAATACAAAGAAAAATTTGCTCTCGACACAAAAGTCAGAACTCTCGACGAGGCCCTGAAAGGTGCTGATGCGTTTGTGGGAGTCTCAGCAGCTGGTGTTCTTAAGCCTGAAATGATTATGCCCATGGCTGATAACCCGATTATTTTTGCTCTAGCCAATCCAGATCCAGAGATCACACCAGCCGATGCTCGCAAAGCGAGACCTGACTGCATCGTGGCTACCGGACGAAGTGACTATCCAAACCAAGTCAATAACGTCTTGGGATTTCCATTTATCTTCAGAGGTGCACTGGACGTGCAAGCCACGACCATCAACGAAGAGATGAAGATGGCCGCCGTGCGCGGCATCGCAAAACTCGCCAAAGAAGATGTTCCAGAACAGGTGTTAAGAGCCTACAACACAGCTGAAGGATATAAGTTCGGTCGTGACTACCTGATCCCAAAGCCAATGGATCCAAGGGTTCTACTTTATGTTGCACCAGCTGTCGCTGAAGCCGCCATGAAGTCAGGCGTAGCCAGAAAAAAAGTCGATATTCCTCAGTACACGCAGCACATTGAACGTATCCTTGGGCCAACGAAACGGTTAATTCGAAAAATGCGTAATAACATTGCCGGATGGAGCCGCAAATCTGGTGGCAAACCAAGAATCGTTATGGTGCATGGCCATGACGACAGAGTTATCAAAGCAGCCGCCCAAATGGACTACGAAGGTGATGTTGCGACCATCATGCTCGGAGCTCCCAATGAGATTATCGCCAAGGCTGAATCTCTTGGTATTCATGATTTTGGCAGCAAGACGACAATTATTGACCCTCACCGCGATAGTCGCATTGCTGAGTTTGCTGAGCAACTTTACAAAATGCGCCAGCGCAAAGGCATCACCAAATCAGCCGCCCAACAGATGCTTAGAGATAACAATTACTTCGCATCGATGATGGTCAGAACTGGTGCTGCCGAGGGTATGATTGGCGGTGTGGTTGAGCCGTACGTAAATGGCCTAAAACCGATCATGGAGATTATTCGAACAAAGCCTGGTCGCATCATGAATGGTCTTTACATGTTCTCATGGAACAAGCGAATGTACTTCTTAGCCGATTGCACAGTCTGTATCGAGCCAAGCGCACAGGAGCTCGCTGATATCGCCATCAACACAGCAAACTTCGCCAAGCAATATACTGACGAGAAGGTCAGAGTTGCCATGCTGAGCTTTTCAAGCTTTGGAAGTAACCGCCATGAGAAAAGCCTTCGCGTAGCCAAGGCTGTGGAGATACTCCACGACAGAGAGGTTGATTTTATATTCGACGGCGAGATTCAAGCGGATGTGGCACTTAACGAAAAGCTTCAAGAACGAGACTTCCCGTTCTGTCAGCTAAAGGGCCAGGCCAATG
>JBEIGW010000049.1:0-13199 GCA_040381655.1 Deltaproteobacteria bacterium | reverse complement strand
TTTTTTCCTGTAAATTTGCCACGATAGCCTTCTATCTGATGTTGATAAGTTGAGGAGAAGCGTTAGCGTGGCGGTTGATCCCGTTTTAAATATTTCAGACATGCGATCTTTGGTGGCTGGCTGGAAGTCTGCGGGCCACAAAGTGGCGTTCGTGCCGACTATGGGAGCATTGCATGAGGGGCATTTGTCGCTCGCGCGAGCTGCCAAATCTGATGGTGCTAAGGTCGTGGTGAGTATTTTTGTAAACCCTCTACAGTTTGGGCCTACTGAAGATTTTTCTAGATACCCAAGGACGTTAAAGGATGACATCGAAAAATTGCGCAAAGTGGATGCCGATGCTGTTTTTGCTCCTGCTGCCGCCGAAATCTACCCCGATGGATTCCAAACTGTTCTGCTGAACGAGAAAATGGCGTCAGGCCTTTGTGGGCGTTTTCGACCCGGACATTTCAGCGGTGTACTTACAGTCGTGGCAAAGCTGTTCAACATCGTCCTGCCCGACGTAGCCTACTTTGGTAAGAAAGACTATCAGCAGTGGCGTCTCATAGAACGCATGGCCCTTGATCTGCAAATGCCGCTTAAGGTGATTGGTTTTGATACGATCCGTGAGAGTGATGGTTTAGCTATGAGTAGCCGTAATCGTTATATGAGCCCCGAGGAGCGTGAGCGAGCTAGCCTGATTTATCAGGGCCTCAGTGCCTCAAGGGATAAATGGAATTCAGGTGAGCGTTCAAGTGCGCACGTGATGTCACGATTTACCGATATGATTGCGAAGTGTGATGGCATGCGGATTCAATACGCCGAAATTGTCGATCGTCATACTCTTGAACCTTGCAGCGGTCAGCTTGCAGATAACAATCTCGTGATGATCGTAGCCATCATGTATGGCGCTGTCCGTCTTATTGACAATTTGGAGTTTTGAGGGCTTTTGGCAATGAGACGAGGGCGTTCCCGAATTTATCTTTTTCGCTGGCTAAGGGCTGCACTTGAATATTGGGTTCGAGTGCGCATTATCCCCGAGGGCGAATTGTTGGGAGAGCTCAACATAGACCCCAAAAAGCCGATTTGCTACGTCCTAAAATCAAACAGTATCTTTGACTTGCTTGTTTTGGATCTCTTCTGTGTGAAAAGCAAGTTACCCCGTCCGATTGCGCATCCCGATGATCTGGGCGCTACAAAGGACGCGGCCAGCGTCTACCTTAGTGAAGTTGGTGTGCTTCGTACCTATGGTGCATACCGAAATGAACCGCCATCTCCATTTTTCAAGCTACTGTGGCGGGCTCAAGCCGAGCAGAGTTTTGACGTTCAGTTGATCCCGGTCAGTGTTTTTTGGGGACGTGATCCCGGGCGTGGTGAACCGAGTGTGTTCAAACTTCTTTTCCCGGATGATGATCGCGCGGGTTTTTTTCAAAAACTCCTTATAGTTGTCGCCCAGGGTAAAGATGTCGCGCTGAATTATTCCCGCCCCATTATGCTGCGAGAGCAGTTGATGATGTCACCCAATATTGAACAGACGGCAAGAAAGATAACAAGGGTTGTGCGTGTGCATTTTCAGACCTTGCGCACGGCAGTCCTCGGTCCAGGTCTGGTGAGCCGTAACCGTGTGATTGAGTCTCTTGTTAGAACCAAGACGATGCGTGCTGCAATCGATGATGAGTGTCGTAAAAAGAATACGTCACGAGAGAGCGCAGAGAGGTTGGCTCGTGAGTATATTTCCGAGATTGCAGCTGAGGTGTCGCTTCCTGTAATTGGCGGGATGGCGATCATACTACGGCGTCTTTGGAGCCGACTTTACAATGGTGTACAGGTAGAAAATATCGAACGATTAAAGGCCTTGCCGGCAAATGCAGAGATAGTTTACGTGCCTTGCCATCGTTCTCACATCGACTATCTGCTGTTGAACTACGTCCTTTACGAGCAAAGAGTGCTGACACCGCATGTTGCGGCAGGTATAAATCTAAATTTTTGGCCAATTGGCAGCTTGTTTAGGCGACTCGGTGCTTTTTACATTCGTAGGACTTTTAATAATAATCGCCTATATTCCACTGCTTTTAGTGAATACGTGTCATTTTTGATTCAGCGTGGGTTCCCGGTGCAGTTTTTCCCCGAAGGTGGACGGAGTCGCACGGGCAAGTTACTCCGCCCGAAGACAGGCATGCTGTCTATGGTGGTATCGAGCTTCTTGCGTAATCATGATCGTCCGATATTTTTTGTACCGATTTATATCGGTTATGACCGTGTCGCGGAGGTTATAACCTACCGCCGTGAGTTGGCCGGTTCCAAGAAAAAAAATGAGAGCTTAGGCCAGTTGGTCCGGGGTCGTAAGGTTTTGGGTTCATCACATGGTCGGGCTTATCTGGCATTCGCTGATGCTATTGATTTGCAACCGTTTCTTGATCGCCTCGAGCCGAATTGGCGCAGTGATCAACTAACTGATGAATTAAAGCCGAAATGGTTGAGCCCGGTCATTCAGAGTTTAGCCAACCAAATCATGACGTCAATAAATCAGGTGGCCGTGGTGGGCCCTGTTGGGATCGTGTCGCTTATACTGCTGGCAACGCGGCAGCGTGCATTACCCGAGGACGAATTGATAGCTCATATTGAAGCGTTCATTAAGTTGGCTAAACTTCAGCCTTATACCTCGGATGTTAAGTTTCCGGAGCTCTCGAGTAAGGAAATACTAGATGCTGCCGAAAATTTAGCAGGCTTAGTTAGATTTTCGCATCCAGGTAGTGATGTTGTTCACGCGCCGGAGCCAAAGGCTAGCTATATGGTTTACTACCGCAATAATATAGCCCACCTTTTCGCGATTCCATCTCTTATCGCTTTCTTTCTTCAGCACAATGATTCGATTAGCGAGCGTGTCATAAAAGACGGGGCTAAAACAGTCTATCCAGTTTTGAAGAAAGAGTTCTTTCTCCGTTGGAGAGATGATGAAATCGAAGGTGTCATAGATGCCTATTTGAAAGTTTTTGTAGACGTCGGACTGTTTGTAAGATCGAGCGAGGGGGTTTATGCCCGACCCCAAATGACGGCCGTAGAATTTAATGTGCTTCGAACCTTGGGGCTAGTTATAGGGCCAGCAATTGAGCGTTTTGCGATTGCAACACAGCTTTTGAGTCAACATGCCGACGGTGGTGCTTTCGGGACGGAGGAATTTCAGAAACGCTGCGTCATGATGGCTCAACGTATCAGTCTTCTAACGGGAGCAACAGATGTCGAGTTACCCAGCGCCCAAGTCTTTGGCTCGATCATTGAACAGCTACACGAACATGGTGTTCTTTTAAGTGCCGGTGAGCAGAATTGGAAGGTTTCTGAGGGTTTCGAGAGAATTTTACGGGTTACATCAGCGCTTCTTAGTTCAGATATGCGTCAAAGCATTGCTAGGACAGGGGGTTGAGGTTGGCAAAGAAGGGTTCAAATTGGCGGCAGTTTGAGCAAGACGATGAAAGATTTGATCGCGTCACGCGGATGAAGCCTAGAGAAAGGAAATCTTCGAAGGCCGCAAACCTCGACGAGGAGTTTGAAGTCGAAGAATCGAAATGGGCCGAAAAGTGTGAAAATGGTTTTGCAGCCCGGGTCGTTGAGGTTCATAAACGTTACGCGTTCGTATCTCCAGAGACCGAGGAAGGTGATGTTAAGACTCGTGATGTTTGGCTAGCGACGATAGCCAGAAAGTTTATGCAGGCTAAACGCCAGCAACGTAATTTTATTGTTGTTGGTGACCGGGTGCTATGTACGCAGACCTCAGAGGATCATGCCGGCGTAGTGACCGATCTTCCCCAGTGCGTCATTCAGCATTTGGCGCCGCGACGAAGCCTCATAAAACGCATAGATCCTCAACGTAGTGATATGGAGCATGTTCTGGCAAGTAATGTTGATCAGCTTCTGATTGTAGCGAGTTATCTAAGTCCTACGGTTAAATGGGGGTTGATTGATCGTTATCTGGTTCTCGCAGAGCTACAAGGCATAAGGCCTATCATAGTCCTCAACAAGAAAGATCTGTTGAACGAAGAAAAACAAACATTTAAAGACGACTGTACGACAAACATCGATGTGTACCGGTCAATGGGCTATAAGGTTTACAGCGTTCAGGCTAATGCCACTCTTGCAAAAAAGAACATCGACGTTCAAGAGCTCAAGATGGACTTGAAAGGTAAAATCTCCATGCTATCAGGACACTCTGGCGTGGGAAAAAGCTCGCTTGTGAATCTCTTTGAGCCAGAACTTGTTCAGGCCGTTGAAAAAAATGATGATATTTTTTACAAGGGTCGGCACACCACATCTTATGCTAGCTTTATCAAGCTTGGCACTGGAGGGTATGTTATTGATACGCCAGGCATTCGAAGTTTTGTGTTGCAAGAGGTCTCTCACAGGGAGCTGGCATCAGGCTTCGTAGACTTCAAGCCATTTTTAGGTGGGTGTAAGTACCAGGCTTGCCGTCACTTGGATGAACCTGGCTGTGCTATTAAACAAGCTGCCGAGGACGGCATGATTTCAAGTCGGCGCTATGAGTCTTATAAGGGAATACTGCAGGGTACTACTGGGCGCGAAGGGCGTACAAGAGACATGGATTTTCAATCATTTGAACAGTGAGGTTATGTTTTATGGCGTATGATTTTAGCGAAAGTGAACAACTGCAATTACTTCGAGAAACAGTTTCCGCGTTTGCGCGAACTGAAATCGCACCGTTAGCTAAAGATCTTGACGAGAAAGAAAAATTTAGTGTTGAGCTCACTCAAAAGATGGGCGAACTAGGTTTTTTTGGCACCGTGGTTCCCACGAAGTACGGCGGCCAGGGGATGGATTATATCTCATATATTGCAATTGTTGAGGAGTTGGCGAAAGTAGATGGTAGTCAAGCCGCAACCGTAGCAGCTCACAACAGTCTAGGTGCGGCACCACTTTATTATTATGGTACCGAGGAGCAGAAGAAAAAGTACCTGCCCGATCTTTGTACGGGTCGCGGCCTTTGGGGCTTTGGTCTGACCGAACCTGAAGCTGGAAGTGATGCGCAGGCGAGCCGCACGACAGCGGTTTGGAATGAGTCAAAAAAATGCTGGATTCTAAATGGGAGTAAGATCTGGATAACCAATAGTGCCTGCGAACTGACGAAGGGTATTACAGTACAAGCTGTTACGGGGCGTCGTCCCGATGGCAAAGCTGAGCTAAGTTGCTTTATTGTTGAGGCGGATGCGAAAGGTCTGACCCGGCGAGCGATGAAAGATAAGATGATGTGGAGAGCTAGTAACACAGGTGAGCTCTATTTTGACAATGTGGAGATTGCCAGCGACCGTGTCCTGGGTAATGTGGGACAAGGTTTCAAAATGATGATGGAAACCTTGGATAATGGTCGTTTATCGATAGCGGCGATGGGTCTTGGGCTTGCCAAAGGTGCTCTCGAGCTAACGGTTAAGTACGCACAAGAGCGAAAGACATTTGGACAGAGCATCGGTAAGCATCAGGCAGTGGCTTTCAAACTAGCTGAAATGGCAACCAGGATTGAAGCGGCACAGGGTCTTTTATACAAAGCATGCTGGTTGAAGCAGAATAACCAGTCGTTTGGAAAAGTCGCCGCCATGGCAAAACTCTACTGTTCGGAGGTTGCGGAGTACTGCGCGAGAGAGGGTCAGCAAACTTTCGGTGGATACGGACTGATGAAGGAGTATCCCATCGAGCGTCATTACCGCGACGCAGCTTTGCTGCGAATTGGTGAAGGAACGAGCGAAATCCAGAGAATAGTTATTAGCAGGTTGATTGGTTGTTGAGATTTTTATGAACCTATTTTCCTCAATTTTTTTGGCGACTAGTACACTCGTGCTCTTGGCGGGATGTATTACCGGCGATGGACCTCGCGGGCACAGCGAACGGGTACTTTCCGTTGCGTCTTTGGATATGTTTAGCCAGCAGGAAAAGCCTGCGGTTGGTAAATCGTGGAGTGGTGATTGGCAGTTTAGGCGAGATAGGCTCGAATTGATTGATGCGTCATTACGAGATGTGCGGCCCGATATCGTTATTCTTCAAGACGCCATGCGACGGGCGGGCAGTGTTTCAGAATCCGATGAGCTGATTTTAAGTTCTGGGGCTTTGAATCGGTACGATTGGCGCTCCGTTGTTGTCGAGAGTTTGCCCGAAAGTGGTGAAGAGCGGCTTTTAGCGGTGGCGGTATCGAAGCCATACCGGCATATGCCGTTACCTGATGGTGTCAAAAACCACTCGCAATTTGGTATTGATGGCCACATGGTCTTCTACCTGATCGAAGCAGATGGGCAACCGATGGTTGTTTTTAACGTGCAAATGCCTTCTAAGATGGAGCAGTCAGGGCTTTGGTACTCTTTTTTGGAGGATAAAATAAGAGATGCTGTAACGGCTTTAGGGTCTTGCCTTGAAAGGGTCATCGTGGCCGGCTACCTTCCTTTTGAGCAGGATTCCCGGCGTTTCCAGGATTTTTTATCGGATTTAGGACTAAAAGATACAGGGACCGGATTTTGTCAGAATGCTGAGCGCTGTCAGACAGCCAGCCCTCAAAATGCGATCTTCGTTTCGACTCGGGGTAACTCTACTCCGGCCCAGCTGGATCGTATTATGACCCATAGATGGGCCCAGGTTTTCTCCGCAGGCGCCTCTTTTACGCGCACAATGGAGACAAGCGAATATAAAGATAGCTATGGACTTTCGAGACTGTGGGCTGCTCAAAGATATGGTTGGTTTGCTCGTACTCGTATACCACTTTGTTCCAAAAAATAATCACAGCTCGTCAAAAACTAGCGTAGCGGCATCAGTATGCTAAAAATATTGCTTATGCCCTGATTTTTGCTTGTCCTAAAAGACGTCCAACGGTGAGTGCTGAGCATAATGGTGAGTCGCTCGTTAACAATAAATACGGATCCTACTGATAGTGCTCCACCCGTGTCCATATTTCGTTTGGGGTCACGTTCATATGGAATTGAAATTTTTTTAACGGGTACCATATAAGATAATCGCCCGCCCAGAGTTAGATACCACGGATGATAGAGTCGAACCAGTCGCATGGTCTCTTGGGAGATGTTGAACGTGGATTGTTCCTCTTGGGCGATATCTTCCTGCCCCTTAAATTCGCCTGTCACGGAGAGTGTCCATTGGTCTTTGTAAAAAAATCTATACTCTGCACCCCATGATAATTTTGGTTCTGTGAATTGACCGCTTTTGGGTGATAAAGAGTACGTTTGATTTATAAGAAGGCCGGCGTAACTTGCTCGGAATGCCAAAGGTGGACTTTCAGACGCCTCAAACGGATTTTTAGTTTCAGTAGATTTAGATGGGCTATCGCTTTTTGCGGATGAAGCAGGCGATTGAGAATATACAGGCATAGATGAAAGCGCTATCCATACGATCGCTAGGGTCGTGATAGAATAGAGAGAGCCCGATCTCATCAAGTGAGAGTAGATGCCGGAGAGCTTGTTAGTGATAAATAGTTTTACTTTCATCATATGTAGTTTATCGGCCTTCTCGCTATTTGTGCCAGTGTTTTCTGGATATATGCTAGCGCTGTTTATGATGATTCTGTCAATTGTTTCGAGTTTACTGTCCGAGTCCTCAGATGATATCGAGGCGAAAAAGCGATTCAAAGAACAGTTGATGCCCGTGACCCGTGGAGTGTGCATTTTTGTGATCCTTTGCACTGCGGCAACCTTGGTCGTTGCAGTGGGGTCGGACGCAGACATCCGAGGTCTTGGACGAGGGACCAGTAGTCTCATAATTAAACATGTTATTCTATGGACCTGGTATCTGACATTTTGGTGGCGGCTTGCGCGAAGAGCGGCTTACCGTCAAGTGTTTGCATATACCTTTGCATCTCTGGCCCTAGTTAACCTCTCTTACTGTATTTTACAAAGGCATTTTGGACTGGACTGGCTACATGGCTTTGACGGTCGTCTGCCGGATGGGAGATTTTCAGACGGTGTTTTTCGAGTCAGTGGATTCATGGGACATCCACTGACTTTGGCGTATTGTCAGGCTTTAGCGAGCGTGGCGACTCTAGGTTTGTCACGTTCTGTCGTTGAAAAGTGGGAAAAATTTGCCTGGCTGATAGGTTCGATAGGTTGTGCGGCTGTCGTTTTGATTTCCGGGTCTCGTGGGCCGCAATTGGCAATGATTTTAGCACTTTTAATTAGTTTTCCTGTACGGAGTATTATTGGGCAATGGAAATTAACTTTGCTGATCTCGCTCCTAGTTATTTTTTTAGGCGTTAAATATGACATCTTTGCACGTTTTACCGAATTGACCCAAAGCGGTATGGGGGGCGATGCCCGATGGGTGCACTGGCAGGTTTTTTGGAAGATTTTCACTGACAATCTCTGGGTTGGTATCGGGCCCGGCGGTCGTGATGCGGCAATTTCAGCCTATTATTCGGCTTTCGGGCATAGTGATAAAATTATGTTAGCGCATAATGCCTATCTGCAGTATGCGGCCGAGTATGGTGTCTTAGGTTTGTTGGGCCTAGGTTATTGGATTCTTTCATGGTGTCGCCTTGCTAAGTCGGCGCCACGTGTGGGCCGGGTGCTTTGGGCGCTAATTTTTCTAATATGTTTTGGTGCGTTAACACAAAATAATTTGCAGGATAGTGAATTTGTTTTGGCCTTAACAGTTTGGATGATGTTGTTAATAACGATCGAGGTAGAGCGCGGTGAGCCAACAGCAGGGCGAAGAGCAAAAGCTCAAGATCTCCTCTCCAGAGAAGGTCGCAAGGGTCCTTGAAAAAGCGGGTCAAGTAGGACTGCCGCTTTTGATTCGCGCTATTTCGATGCCGTCGCTTGCTGTAAAGGGTCGTGCTAAGGCGTCGCCGGGTCCAATAAACAGTCATGGTTTTAAAATTTGCAATATTAGCGAGCGTGGACTTGAACACCTATCTCAGCATGGAGATGGTGGCGTACAGATCGAGTTTTCTCTGAGTAACGCAAAGCTCATGTTCTATTCGACTATAGCGCATTTTTCTGTAGATCATTGCACGTTCTCCGCGCCTGATTATCTGCTCAGTATCGAGCGTAGAAAAAGCATTCGTCACCCGGTCGTCGGCAGCCAGCGGGCTTTCCTAAGAGTTTGTAGTTGGGCGCCCAGGATCTTTGATCCTGGAGTGCCACCGTTCATGGAGTCAGCGGCAGAGATGGTGTCACTTGTTAGGGTCGCTGATGTTAGTCACACTGGTCTCTGTATTGAGGAGCGATTTCCTGCCGTTTGTAGAGTTCTAGATAGACCCTTGGAGCAATACGATGTCGAGCTATATTTGCCAATGAATCGACCACTTGCGGCCTCAGTCTCACTACGCTGGCAGCGAAAAAATAGACATGTCGTCAGCGAGTTAGATGGTTATAGCCGTATTGTAACTAGCTATCGTTTTGGTTTGCAGTTTATGAATCCGAGTGTCGAGCTTATTGGTGCCGTGAAATCTTTTGTAGGTATTATCTCTCAAGCTGAGGCGATTTGATGAAGTTCAGGAGGACTTAATGTTTAACGCGTGGAAAGTTTTGGCGTTGATATTGTTGATCAGTTTAACGGCGGGTTGCACCAGTTTCTGGTCTTCTGACGCTGATGACTCGGCAAAACCAATAGAGACGGCATCAAGCGAAAAAGATATCAGACAAGCATCGTCCGAAATATCGGTGAAATCGGCTGGTCAAGAACTAACAGCAGCGCCAGCCACGGAGCCGTCTAAGGGCGTGCCTGATGTCCAGGCTGCACAAATTGCGGAGCAGATTAGTTTGGCACAGGCAAGGACTGTGGAGCGAATGGCAGAAATCGAGGCGGAATTGCGGAGGCAGAGGGAAACGATAAAGCTACTGGAGCAGGGTCTTTTAACAGGTATTGCCCCAGATGATTTGAGACGATCTTTAGACAAGAAAACGGAGAAGAGAGCCCAGCAGGCTTCTAACGCCGGAAGTGATGTCGATGAGAATATTGACTTGGCATTGGGTGTTGTAACGTCATCTCCGCTTGGCGAGCCAGTTTTGGATGCCGATCTTTTGCGCAAGGCAAATCATGAAGGTGAAAATCCCGAAGTCACGTTAGCCAGTGCAGGACAGTTCGAATCATTATTCGCAAAAGCAAAAGCAAAATACCAAGCGTCAGATTTTTCAGGGGCTCTCGCCGATTTCGCGGATTTAACTCGCAAACAAGGTGAGAATACAAAAGATGGTGTTTTAAGATTCTGGCTCGGAAAGTGCTACGCAGGGTTAAAAGACTACGGCACAGCGCGTCAAGAGCTTGAGGCATATCTCTCGAGAGCGCCAAAGAGTTCTCAGGTTGCTGAAGCAAGACTAGAATTATCCAAAGTTCTCCTAAGATTGGGTTTGAAAGAAAGGGCTCAAAATGAGCTCAAAAAAGTGATCTCGGATTTTGATGGACAGGAACCGGCTGAAGTAGCAGCTCATGAGCTCGGTAATTTGCAGGGATCCCTATGATAAAGATTATTAAATATCTTCTCGTGTTTTCTCTTTCGGTATCAACAGCAGTTTCCTTCGCTGATGATGCAGATGACTTTAGTCTTGACGCCGCTAGCGGCGCAGACGAAAGCGGTACTAAAACATCGTCTGGAGGTGACGTTCTCGATGACCTAGGCGGTGAATCAAACCTTTTCGGCGACTCGATCCCTGATGTGCCTATAACCAATTCGGGTAAGTCAAAAATTCCAGCTAACCAGGCAAATTCGAAGTTGAATTCTCCTGTCCCAACAAGTTCGAATCAGAATAAAAAACCATCTCCTCCAAATTCCGCATCTCAAAATAGTAAATCTGCTACTGGCGTGAATTCAGCTAATGTTTCGGCTCCGCCGGCCGCTAAACAGGCTGCCCCCCAGTCCCCCCAGACCGTACAAGCACCCAAGGCGTCGGTTTCGACTGAGCAAGCGACAGAAACTCAGGCGACATCTGATAACAAAGAAGCTGGCAACTCCCCGCAAGCCCCCCTTAGCGGTGATGGATCAGCTGCACCTGTGAAACAAGTCGAGTATTTGCCATCTACGAATCAGTTTGGTGGCGTACCTCCCTTGCCCGGTACGCGCCGAGACATGGCGCCCGGAGAGGCTCCTGAATTCTATGCTGTCGAAGAGGGCGACACGATGTTCGATGTATGTAGTCAGCTTATCGACGATGGTAATTACTGGCCTAAACTTTGGTCGCTTAACCCGGAAGTCCGCAACCCTCACTTTATCTATCCTGGGATGAAGTTGGCGTTCTATAGTGGCGATGCAGAGACCCCACCATTTATTGAAGTTGTCACGGAGGATGAGGTTGTTCCTGTTGAAAAAGGTGAGGTTCAGGAAGCCGAACTTGTCGTGGAGGCAGAAGAAGTTCCGATTGGTGGAAAAGAGGGGCTAAGTTCCGCTATGGTGCCAGCTGTCTCGAGTGCGAATGTTACTCCTCCCGCAAGCGCAGACGATGAACCGCCCGCCATTATAGGTGCCTCTGACGTAAATGCGGATGCAGATGCTTTAGATGGCTTTATATTTTCGGGCAAAATTTTTAATCGAGATGATTTGGATTTCATAGTCCCTGCATTTGTGTTTGATGACGAAAAAGAGCCTTTGGCAGAGGTCGTTGAAGGGTATCAAGGACAAAATATGGCGGGTGATGATCAGGTTATTTTGCTGCGACCCGAAGATGACCTAGGTGTCGGTACTTACTCTGTTCTGCGACCAACAGGAGACGTCCGCAGTCTTCGTAGTGGAGATTTTGTCGGGTATCGTTACGATTTTGCTGGGCACATCAGAGTCACCCGAAAGACGAAAGCAGGACTACTTGAAGGTATTGTTTTTGATTCGAGAACGCCGGTCAAGTCGGGGGATAT
Organism: Deltaproteobacteria bacterium; assembly: GCA_040381655.1. Classification (GTDB taxonomy): domain Bacteria; phylum Bdellovibrionota_B; class Oligoflexia; order Oligoflexales; family RGVZ01; genus CAMDKS01. The sequence goes on along the minus strand of JBEIGW010000049.1, from coordinate 1,382 downwards.
TGTCGTAAACTTCATCGCAACCAAGCGCAATATTCCGTCAGTAAGTTCAGTGGGGGCAGTATCGACAGCAAAATCTAGTGTTATTGGCTTTCAAGATCCAGATAAGAGTATGGGTGGAAAAGGTGACATTGTTTTCCTTGAGAAAGAGGGTCTATCAGTGGGCGGATATTACGCGATTTTTAGAACAGAACAAAATCGTGCTGTTACCCATGCTAGCGATGACGACGTGTCAGAAGATGCAGGATCTATTGCTGTTGTGCGAATTTTGGAAATTGATGGTGAGTCAGCACTTGGTTACATTGCCACTGGGAATGCCGAGGTCAAAGTCGGAGACTCACTATCACTCTGACAATGTGGGTGGCTGACATTATATATAATCGCGTAGAACCCCCTTTGAGTATTCAAAGGGGGTTTTTAAATGCATTCCAAAGAGATCTTAGCAGCACTCGCACATGTTTGCAGTCAGTTGATAGGGAAATGGCTTCCTTTGTCAGCTCGAGTACAAATTGATCCGGGCAAAACGACATCACGAGCCGAGCAGATATTCAAAGATTTAGGATTTGCTGGTCTCGATATGACTGCATGGACAGAGATTCTGGTTAATGAAGTTAGCTCTTTTCAACCTGATCTTCCATGGTTAGGTTTGATCGTGCAACGTAGAGATGTCTCTATTCAGCGAATTGCTGAAGCAGCTTTCCAACACTTTAGTGGGATAGAAAAGAATAGAGCTCGATATGTCGGTTTTTACGATTGTGATTATCCTCCGCTTTTAAAATACATAGCTAGACCTCCGCTCGGATTATCAATCCTAGGTGATATTGAACTGCTAAGCTCGAAATCCCTTGCCGTTATAGGATCTAGGCGGACAACTTACGAAGCATTAAGGGCCTCCGTCGAAGTTGGTCTTAGTTGCCAAAGACACGGTCTAGTGGTTGTGAGCGGCGGAGCTTTGGGATGTGACATTGCGGTTCATGAGGGGATGTTAGTGGGTAATGATGATCAAGTCAGAGCGGTGGTTGTTCAAGCGGGAGGGCTGACAGCTACGTTTCCAAGAACTAATGCACAAGTGTTTTCTGAAATATTATCACGTGGTGGTAGTATCATTTCTGAACGCTTGTGGTTTCAGGAGGTGAGACCCCATGACTTTCCATCTAGGAATCGAATTGTCAGCGGTTTATGCACTACGACCGTCGTAATGGCTGCGGCCGCTAGGTCTGGCTCGCTCATAACGGCAACTGAGGCGTTAGAGCAGGGGCGCGATGTTTATGTCTTTTGTCATGACGCGTCGGATGTGAGATTTGAGGGTTCAGCAAGGCTCATCGAAGATGGGGCTACGCCCTTTTTCTCAGCAGACGAGTTGATTAAAAATTTGTCTTTTGATT
>JBEIGW010000048.1:0-13477 GCA_040381655.1 Deltaproteobacteria bacterium | reverse complement strand
GAATTGCCCACTTTCAACGGCACCCGCGAGATTCCTATTTGTGGTCGCGACGATTCGCACGTCGACAGCAATGGTTCCTGAACCGCCGATGCGCTCGATTTCCTTCTCCTGAAGGACGCGAAGAAGTTTCGCCTGCAATGCCGGCTCCATTTCAGTAACTTCATCGAGGAGTAGTGTGCCGCCTTGTGCTTGCTCAAACTTTCCAGCATGCCTTTGATGCGCGCCGGTGAATGCGCCTTTTTCATAGCCGAACAGCTCTGCTTCAAGAAGAGACGGAGGAAGCGCTGCGCAATTTATCGCGACAAAAGGCTTGCCCTTTCGGTTTGATGCATTGTGAATAGCCTTCGCGACAATTTCTTTTCCAGCGCCACTTTCTCCAGTCACAAGAACTGGGACGTTTGCGTTAGCGATTTGCTCAATGACGTCTTGAATGCGAAGCATCTTTTCGTCAGCGGCAAGAAAATACTTGGCTGCGGAGGGCTTTGCCGCTTGGGCTTGCTGCGTTGCGCCCTGTGCATACGTCACGTAGTCTTCGCGGCTGACTGGTGTCGGTATGGCTTGGGCGGCATTGCTGTTAGTCTTTACGCTCATGATCACTTCTCCTCCGTGTGTTTTAATACCAAGATTAATTCTGTCGTGAGTAATCTCTTTAGTGGCTAATCTGATTCAAACGTTCCGTCGCTAGATTCGAGTAAAACAGGTTATTAGGATCGCCTTTTGCTTTTTCTAACGCCTTGATGGCGTCCTCTTTTCGGCCAGCCCTGAAGAGCAGTAGCCCGCCTTTATAGAGAGATTCCGCTCTTGAATTTTCGAGAGACGTGACCTCGCCAATTTGTGTGTAGATTTTTCCGGCCTCGAGGAACTCGTCAGCTTTTCGGTGGTCTTCTGCGAGTTTTGTCATTTCAGCGGCCCAGAGCTTTGCCGCCAGCTGGTCCTGCTCAAGCTGATTCGGTTTTATGAATCGCATTAGCTTCATGGCGTCCCGCCGTTCGTTTGGCATTCCAAGTTCTGCAAATTTCCTGCCAAGGTCATCCAGTAAACGGACCGTGGCGCTTGATGGGCTAAAGTTACCTACCCAGTCTGAGGAGTCGGTCCCTGGTGTTGCGTCGAGTTTTGGGGGATTGTCCGCTAAGGCTAGCTTGTACTGCTCAAGCACGAGTTTAGCAGGTGTGCGAAGTGCCAAATCTGATGCGGTCACATTTCGGAATTCGCCGCCTAAGGCTGTGAGTAGGGCATTGCGTTCATCGGATGATAGAGTCTCCCACGTCTTCCCCATTTGCTGATCGCTCTTCTTCGCACGGGAAGCAAGCGCAGCCACTTTTGTGGGGTTTGATCTGCGAGCTCGCAGATCAGATGCTTGTCGAGCGGAGATCGATGCGATCCAGAATTCGGCCTTAAACTTGGTGGCTTTTGAATCTGCTGTGGCGATTGTTTTTTGATAGAATTCCAGCGCGGCTTCTTTTTGGCCGAGAGCCCTATAGCTCTCAGCAACTTGCCAGCTCACATTGGGGTTTTTTGCAATTGACTTCATCTCACTTGGTAGCTGCTCATAAAGCGCGGCAACTTCTGCGTTTCGATTGCCTTCAAACAGCTGACGGAACTGCTCTTGAATTTTTTTTCGCGTCGCTTCGGAGAGCTCAAGGGTCATAGGGTCTTTTTCATGACGATATCTGGCAAAGAATTTTCCAAGCCATTCGGCATAACCTTTTTGCCAGTTCGTCTGGGCGCTTGAGAGTCGTTTAGCAATTAACGCAGAGGCCAGATAGGCGGTTTTTGGATTATCAATTTTCGGTAGAATTTTGTTAAGCGTGAGTTCAGTCTCTTCGCTGCAGTTAGCGAGTGCTGATCGTGATTTTTGATCTACATCCTTATCCGACCACCAGGCGTTTCGCATCGCAATCATGGCCAATAATTCCGCACTTTCGCGCGTAGGTATTGCTATGACTTGTTCAGCGAGGTGGCTAAGTTTTTGTTCCTCATTATTTGCGATAGCTCGTATTGCACGGACGTCGAGTTTCCTCACCTGGGCGAATCGCGCCATGAGATGATTTGGGTGCTTCTCGATAAGCGTTTGGTAATACCCTTCAGCGAGTGTAAGGTTTCCAGCTGACAAGTGCGACTCGGCAAGTTTCCATAGGTGTAGGGCGTTTTTTTCGAAAACGTCTGGCTCGCGCTGCAGGACTTGTTGATAGGCGGCTAATGCCCGAGTTTCGTGTCCAAGATCATAAAGCTTTGATGCGTAGTCGGCCATCGCCCCACTCGTTGTCAATGCATTGGCCTGGAGTTGAGACATTTCATTGTTTGCCGCCCTGGATTCTACAGGTGCAATTTGTGTGCGGTATACATATGGTGGGAACGAAGCCCACGCTTTTCCTAATCCGGGATCAAGTTTAGAGATCATAGCACCTAGCTCGTTAGGCGATGATGCTAGTGGAGCCATCTGCTGAATCAGTCGGCGTTTGTTCTGAGTTGGATTTGGGACTATTGCCGTGGCAGGTTTATCTGTTGCTAAATGAACGAGTGAATCGTCAGAGCTTTGGGCGCCGCCAGCGGAGCTGACTGGAATTCCAGTGACTGCATCTTTTTGCTCACGAAAACTTTTATCGAAGAGATCTATCACGATCCTGTTAGGTTGCTCAAAGGTGGAAACCAGGCCCTCCACATCCGCATCCCGAAATACTATTCGGACATTGGTGCCTTTATCGCCAAGATCTTTGATCAAAACACGTCTTATTAGCGACTCGTCGTAATCGTTGAAAGCGTCGAGAGCGCTTGGGTCAACGCCTGGGAAATTCATATAAAGGGAGCTGTCGTTTTTCGACCATTCGTATTGAAATTTTGTACCTTCAGGAAGTTTCAGCACCATCTGGCTGAAGTTTGAGCCCGCTTTCATATCATTCGCGAACGCGACCTCGGTAAATAGCGCAGACGCTATGATGCAAACTGTTAGCGCGATGGTGCGGCTGACTTTGAAACTCCACTGCATCGAAGACCGTCCTTGGTTTCTGTGGTGTCGAAATTCTGGCGATGAAAATATTTCACAGTTCTGAGAAGCAAATGCCGTGCCAAAGTTTCCGAGCGGCAATTTCTTTATGGTTTATGGATTATTTTTGCCCGGAGGTGCCGAAAATTTGGCGAAACGGTTTGGTGCTGCGTCAGTGTTCTGACCATGGTGCCAATTTTTCGTCTTTAAGCGCGGGCCTTCAAATCAATTAAAAGGCATTAATTACGGAAGCTTATGACTCTTTTGCGTCGTGCTCCAGCGCTGCGCCTCCCAGGCCGAAGCAGCTTGGTATCTTTGCAATTAATAGGTTTTTTCTAAAGTTTATTGGCGGTTTGCCGATCCCCAAATAGCTATGGGGGACGGGCTGTATGAAGCAAAATTTTAGGCGGATTGATTCGGGCGTACGGCACGGACTAAGTCAGGAGTTCCACGGCCAGGCATTTCTTTTTCCTTCGGGCGCACCCGTGCGTTACCGCGGTCTTGATGTGAGTCGATATGGACTCGGCTGTATTATCGTCGGTAACGTGCAGATGCGTGATGTTTTGTTGATTAATATTGGCGGCGCAGACCTGCATTTTGAAGTGATGTGGGTTGAGAGTCATTTGGGAATTGATAATACTTATCGTGCAGGCCTTCAGTGCTTGGACAGAATGTTAGACGTTCGACAAAGGCTACTAAATTTGGGATTTGTGACTCATCCTCTGGAAGACGAGTTTGTTGCTTAACTAAATGATTTAAATTTTTTTTGGTAAAACGTGCCGACTTCGGGCCATTGCGCTTGGGGTCAAAAGGATCTTTCTTGCCTCGATCCTCGAATTGCGTCAAGATCTGGCCAAGATAAATCTTGTGGATCCGGTAGCCTATGCCCGTTTTAAATCTCAAAAATGTCCGATTTAGATACGCTCAAAATATGCCAGACGTCTTATGCATAGATGAATTCGAGGTGGCTAAAGGTGAGACGGTTTTTATGCATGGTCCTAGTGGTTCCGGTAAGACGACCTTACTCGGTCTAGTTGCCGGCCTATTCCAACCTGGAGCTGGATCCGTATCGGTTTTGGACCGATCAATCAATGCGATGACCTCGTCAGAGCGCGATAGATTTCGTGCCGAACAGATCGGATTCATTTTCCAGGCGTTTAATCTAGTTCCCTACTTGAGTGTTATTGAAAACGTGGCTTTACCCTGCCAATTTGGTCGTCGTACATCTGCCGGGTTTGCGAGTGTCGCTGATGAGGCGACTTTTCTTTTGTCCAGGTTAGGTCTCAAAGGTTGCGAGCATAGTGACGTCACAAACCTTTCTATAGGGCAACAACAGAGGGTTGCTGCCGCTAGGGCACTGATCGGCAGCCCAGGCTTAATCATAGCCGATGAGCCTACGTCTGCCTTGGATGCAGACGCGAGGTCGGATTTTCTGAAACTACTTTTTGAGCAGGCTGAACGCGAGAGCAGTTCTATTTTATTTGTAAGTCATGACCGCTCCTTGTCGGGCCAGTTTCATCGTTCACAGTCACTAGAGTCAATAAACAGGACGCCGTCCTCTCCTAAAGGGGGGCACGGGGCATGAATAGTTTTCGCCTGGCATTGAAATCGTTATGGCATCGCAGAGTTTCAACGTTGCTTACAGTGCTTGCCATTTCCCTGAGTGTTGCGCTCTATATAGGGGTTGGAAAGACCAGGGAAGCAACTCGAGATGCTTTTAGCGGAGCCATCAGCCGGGTTGATCTAATCGTTGGTCCTAGGACGGGCAGCCTCTCGCTTTTGCTATACTCAGTCTTTCACGTCGGTGCACCATCACATAATGTCTCTATGAGAGCGGTCGACTATGCAAGATCCCTGGAGGCTGTGGAGTGGGTCGTGCCATTCAGTCTGGGGGATGGCTATCAGGGTTTTCCTGTTGTTGGTACGACATCTGATTTTTTTACAAAATACAAAGTTCGCAGTGGCGAGTCGGTGCAATTTAGTTCTGGCGAGTCTTTCGACGCGCCAGATGAGGTTGTACTAGGTTCGGAGGTTGTGGCGTCTGGACGGCTGAAGCTAGGAGATCTCATCGTCCTCAGTCATGGTCACTCAGAGCACGGTGATGGTTTTGAGCGTCATGAAGAGCACCCTTTTAAAGTGGTGGGTATGATTGGTTTCACAGGAACGCCCATTGACCGTTCGGTCTACGTTTCACTGGAAGGTATGGGCGCAATCCATAAAGAACCCGCCGCTGCAGGCTCGTCCTCCACTAAGACGCATAAGAGCGAAGACTCAGATGATCACGACCATGATCACGACCATGATCACGACCATGATCACGACCATGATCACGACCATGATCACGAAAAACACTCAAGTTTCTCCAGTAAAGATGGAAAAATTTTAGTGACTCAAGTCAGCGGCTTTTTTGTTGGAGCAAAAAATCGCATGGCATCCTTAGAGCTGCAAAGGCAGCTTAATACGTGGACGGGGGAAGCTTTATCAGCCATTTTGCCTGGGGTGGCTATGTCGGAACTGTGGAGAAACCTCGCGATTTTTGAGTCGGCGATGGCGATCATCAGTGGGTGTGTCGTGTTAACTGGTGTCATCGGACTTTTTGTGTCCCTTTTGATTTTGAGCGGTCAACGCCGTCGCGAGATGGTTGTTCTCCGAGCCGTCGGCGCCGGTCCTAAAACAATTTTTACTCTTTTAGCCGGTGAGGCCGTCTTCATCGTGCTATTTGCGATCGTCTTAGGTATGGGTTTTATGCACCTAGGTCTTTTCATGTTGAACCCATGGATTGAAAAGAAGTTTGCAATTCATTTGGAACTTTTGAGCATTAATTTTTACGACTTAATCTTTGCGGGGATTTTACTTCTGGTTGGGGCCATCGTGGGCATACTTGCCTCGGTGAGAGCTTACCGCTCGGCGATGCATGATGGTCTGGCGACTAAATTTTAGTTGGTGATCCAATGCATGATAATCAAAAAAATGACGTTCTAGTCGATCCCGAGGCCACGCCCATCGCCAAAAAGTTACTGATTGGACTTTTGCTGGCTCTTCCGGTGGTGGCGGTCATTATCTACGGCGTTACGCGCGGAGGATCGGACAAAAGTAGCGGTCGTGTTGTCGACTGGCAGATGTATAGAGAGTTTGACCCGCAGACAAACCAGATGCCAGATCGTCTCAGGGCCCTTGATGGCCAAAAAATCCGCTCACCCGGGTTTATGGTGCCCCTTGAGGACAATAGGGCCCGAGTATCCGAATTTTTACTGGTTCCCAACCCCCAAGCCTGCATTCACGCCCCGCCTCCCCCCTCCAACCAGATGGTCTACGTTAGAATGGTGTCGGGGGATGCAAAAACCTTATTTGGTCCGGTTATGGTGGAGGGAATCCTACGAGTGACCAGTCAAACCCATCAATATGGAACCGCAAGTTTCCAGATTTATGGAGAAAATGTGGATCCCTATCAGCCCGACTAGTTGGAGCGTTTAGATGGCTAAGCCTGACCATGTGCATATAAATAAGCCATTTTGGCACCGAAAACCGCCTGCAGCCTAATTAATAAGCTTCTCATCTTCATTTTGGTGAACTATATCAACAATTACGTTTGAGTGGTGCAGGGATCGATTTTGAGAGTTTCGGCAACTAGGTGCTGTTGAAACCCTGCGTTTGGGCAGCTTGCTTCATCACTCAGACCCAGCAAGAAGAAAGGTTTGGAACCATGCGTATTTTAGTCGTTGAAGATGATATGGTCATTGCCAATCTGCTGCAACGCGCCTTGCGCGAGGAAAACTATGCAGTTGATCTTGCTCACGATGGGATCGAGGGGGAGTGGCTTGCCACTGAGAACCCTTATGATCTTATTATTCTGGACGTTATGTTGCCGCGAAAAGACGGGATCTCGGTCCTGCAGACCCTGCGAACCGGAGGAATCAAATCCCCTGTGTTGATGTTGACGGCCCGTGATGAGGTGAAAGACAAAATCACAGGCCTTGACGGCGGGGCAGACGACTATATGACTAAACCATTTAGTTTAGATGAGTTGCTCGCAAGAACCCGATCACTATTGCGCCGTAGGGTTAATGACTACAGCGGTTCAATTTTAGAAGTTGGCCACCTCAAGATTGATCCAGCTCGAAAAGAGGTATCGCGTGCAGGCCAAGTCATAGAGTTAACGAGCAAAGAATATGCTCTGATCGAATACATGGCTCGTAACGCCGGTAAGGTCGTGAGCCGTTCAGAATTGAGTGAACATGTTTGGGATATGGATTTTGAGCCTGCAAGTAACGTGGTAGACGTTTACGTCGGCTATTTGAGAGCCAAAATTGATAAGGGCTTTGACGTGCCGATGCTGCGGACCGTCCGTGGCCATGGCTACATGCTCGACGTTCCTCAATGATATCTCGATAAAACGACTCTTCAATGAACAAAAGTAGACATGCAACGCGGATTTTTTCTTAAGTTTTTAGCGCGCCTGCCAATCAGTTTGAGACTGGCTGTGGGCCACGGCATTTTGATGATGGTTTTGTTGCCACTCGTCGGTTTCGGTGTTTACAATCTTGTTCGACGTGACCTGCTTAAATCCGTTGATGCAGCACTATTGGCTTCCGCAGAATCTATGCTTGTCAGCAAGGCTTCTGAAGGTGGCGTAAACGGTGGGCTAGATCAATTTTTGTCCGATTTTTTGGGTGGACGCGACGTGAATGCTTACGCACGAGTTGTAGACTTGAGCGGCAATATTCGCAGCCGTTCAACACGCGACGATGTGTCATTGCCAATAACAAAAGCCGCAATGCAGCGGGCTGAACAGGGTCTCCCAACATTTGAAACGTGGGAACGCGAGGGTAAAGCGCCGTTTAGACAGCTGTCCATGCCAGTTATCATTGGTGGAGCGTTTGCTGGAACATTGGTTCAAGTGGGAGCCCCCCTTGATGCCACTTGGGCGACGCTATCTCAGATTCGAAACGTTTTCTATTTAGCGTTCCCTGCCATTCTCGTTGTTTCGATGATTGCCGGTTACATTATGGCCCGAAGATCTTTGGCTCCGGTGGATGGTATGAGGCGTGCGGCTGATCAGCTGTCGGCCACAGATTTGTCTCACAGACTCGAAGTTCCCGATGTTCGTGACGAACTACATGATCTAGCCGAGACATTTAATCGGATGCTTACTCGTCTTGAGGACGCCTTTGAGAGGCAACGCCGATTCAATAGTGATGTGTCACATGAACTTCGTACGCCGCTGACGGCCATTCGGGGTGAGGCAGAACTAGCGCTTCGCCGCGTTAGAAGTGCTGACGAATATCGGTTGGCACTGGAAACTATTCAAAAAGAATCGATATCTATGGCAACAACCGTGGAGGATTTACTGTTGCTAGCGCGCGCTGAAACCGGCGGTCTGCCCACAACTAAGTCGGAGGTCAAAACGCAAGACTTCCTTGAGGGCGCGGCTGCGAAAGCGGAACAACTTGGTAAGAAAAAACAGATTCAGGTCAAAATAGTAACGGAGCGGGCTCCAAAAGCGTTCTTAGCTGCGGAAAACTATTTGGCTCTGGCTCTTGGGAATCTTCTTTCAAACGCCATCAAACACTCACCTGAAAGTGGACTTGTAACCTTGACGTGTCAGAAATCCCTGTCGGGTGGCCTCACGTTTTCCGTGTCAGATCAGGGCGAGGGTATCCCGCAAGTTTTGCTTGAGCGAATATTCGATCCATTTTTCAGGGTAGATACCGCAAGAAATCGGATTGCAGGTGGTGTGGGAATTGGTTTGAGTCTTGCGAGAGCTCTCGCGCGTCTTCATGGTGGTGACGTTCGTGCTGAGAGTGCCCAAGGGCGTGGTAGTAAGTTTCACTTAACCATCGCGCAGGCACTGCCCGCAACGTCTTAGTAAGTTCGATTAGCGCACTCTTGTTTCTAGAGAATAGCTTGGGTCTTCATCAATGATCCAATTGAATCGCGCCCCTTTTCAAACTTCCTTGATTTGATCAGAGCAACATAGCCCTTAAGCGATTTTGAAGCGTTAGGCTCCCAAGCCTCAAACCAAGTTGAGATTGGAGTTTCACTGAGATCGGCTACGCTGGACAGGCTTACAGCCTCGGCAGGGTGGGTTGGCAATATCTGCTCAGCCGTCGTCTTATCTGGCTGCACAACTTGGGCGGTTGCGACCAAACCCGATTCCTTAAGAAATTCTATAGACTCATGCACCCATCCAAAAGGAAGTTTTAAATCCTCTACAATTGATGTGACATCAGTCGGCTTGCCGTCACGAAATCTCTCATAAATTGCGAGTAGCGTAATACTTGGTAGGATGTTCCTAATTCCAAGATTGCGCTGCCCGTCAGCGCACGTATCAGTGGATTCGAGAGTTTTCTCCTCGTCCACCGGGGGCCACCCAGTTTGCCATCGCCAAGCGAATAGAGCGCCAGACAACAAGATCACCCAACACAGATAAATCCAAAGGAGAAATATTGGAATAGCGGCTAGTGTTCCGTAAATAGTCTTGTAGCTAGCAAAACTCGTGACATAGGCGCCGTACCATTTGCTTATGACATAAAAAAGTGTTCCAGCCACGAGTGCGCCAACACGCGCAGCGCGACTGCGCACCTCGCAGTTTGGTATGACTTTATAGGCAAGAAAAAAGATGAATGAAACGAACGCCCAGTTGAACAGCATTGATATGATGGGGACACTTTCGGCTCGATCAGCAGCGGCAAGCGTTTTTTTTGTGATAAATGCCGTTGCTGAGTAGTTTGTGCTGAGTCCAATAAGAATGCTTATTGAGAACATTCCAAGCGTGATGAACAGCCAAAAGTATATAAATCTGGTTAGCGTCTTACGCGCCTGTCCCACCATCCAAATGCGGTTGAAAGCGTCTTCGATCTGGTGGAGAAGTATGACCAAAGTGACCAGTAGTCCTACGAATGCTGATGCGCCGATGCGCCGTAAGTTCAGATCCGAAATAAATTTTTCAAGATGCTCGACGACTAAAGTGCCGGAGCCCGTGGCAAGGTACTTGAACAAAAATTGACGGCCTTCGTTCATGAGGTTGCTGTTGTCGCCCAGCATTGGCAAAAAAAGTCCGAGCAGCGTAAAAATTGCAGCCAGACTTGGCACCAGTGAAAACAACGTCACATACGCCATGGCTGAGGCTTGAGTGGTTAGTTGGCTTCTTGAGGCGTCCTGCCAGTAGATATTGATGTAGTGAAAGCACACATGTGCCCACGATGGCCATCGACTTCGATCCTGCAATACCGATATGAAAGGAGGCTTAGCCATACTGCTCCGTGCTGTGTTTTATAAATCTGATTTTCCCTGACTTCTATATAGTGTCCCACAGCTCATCAATCGGGTCATAGAAAAATCAGGCGAATATCCAAGACGACATCGGATAAATCAATATTATCAGTATGTTGCAATATTAAGGGGGGTGTGGGTAAATTGTGGACAGCTTGTAGATACCATGTTGAGCAAAGGTGCATAAGTCACAGCTTATACACAGCTCGAAAGGCAAGCCCATCACAGTGATTCTTTGGAAGGGAATTCAACTTCGGGGTGCTGGAAATGGACGAGCATCTTCCATTAGGCCTTGATGGTTGTCAACTCTAAAGATCAAAAATTTTTCGTTTAATTTTTTGACTAAAAATATATCACCGCGAGAAAGCTTTGCAGCGTGCTTGAAAATAAACATGTGATCATTTAAGCTGATGAGATTCCAGAAATTTCTTTAGGAGTAATCTATGCGTATCATTCGTTTGTCAGCTGCTCTACTTTTGGCAGCATCATTGGTGAGCTGTGCTACAGCTCAAGCGCCGGTCAATGGACTTTGGTATACTAGTGCAAAAGGTCCTACCACGGTTGGTAACGACACTGCTGGGGCAAAAAACGGCAAAGCGTGCGCAACCTCCATCTTGGGAATCATTGCTTCAGGTGATGCCTCTATTGCATCTGCAGCCAAAGCTGGTGGAATCACCAAAGTAGGCTATGTGGATTACTCCGCTTTCAGCATCCTTGGATTCTACGCAGAATTCTGCACTTTGGTTCGTGGCGGCTGATTATTGCTCGGATGACCCTAAAAAAAATCCCCGGTCTAAAAACCGGGGATTTTTTATTACGCAAAGTGCTTTTGACGAGCGTCTGTACCGTCTTGGGCGTAGGGGTAAAGCGCATCCCAGCCGCTGTTGTCTTTGAACAGCCTGATGCAGCGAATCGTTTTTTGATCTGTTAGATAAAAGAGATGTCTTCGCCAAGCGGGAACGACAATAAGGTCGCCCGCCTGCGCCGTGAATTTCACGCGCTCGTCAGCTGTTACATTAATTTCAAAGACGCCTTCGCCGGCCACAGTGAAACGAACCTCATCGTCAGTGTGATGATGTTCAACTGAAAATTTTGTCAGAAGCGTTTCAAGATTTGGCGTCGATGGATCAAGAGCGACGATATCTTCCGTGACGTAGCCTCGTTCTGACTTGAGCTGCTTGATCTCATCTGCATAAGTCGAGATCACCACATCTGGGTTTTGACTCGTTAGAGATTTCACGCCCCAACGTTCATACGGGATGCCATATTTTGTCAGTATTTGCTTTATAGATCCTGGGTCCGTTACCCGTTCGCCCCGAAACTCTAAAATAGCCATGTCACAGATGCTCCTTACGTTACCCATACGTGCCGCTGTAGAGCTCCTCATAGCAAATCCAGGTCTTTTGTTCTAGGGGGCTTCCGTCCGCTGTCACGGTTCGAACATCTGGCATAGGACGCGTTCTTATAAAAGCCAATTATTACGGGTAGTTATTGATATTGCAGAACGTTCGAGGCCTCTTCCGTTTATGCCTGAAAAACCCAGTGCCGATGAACCCTACAAGATTTTCTCATGTCGAATCCTTGAGGGGCTAAGTCTTGTCAGATAACGGCAAACCAAAAAATTCGAACGACCTTCCTCCTGCCTTGGCCAATGAAACGATCGAGGATCTCAAGGTCGCAGTCCTCAAACCAGTCAGCTCTCATGATGCTGCGGGAGTGACGCCTACCCATACGCCCCATCAGGAATTACCTGCGTCACCAAGTTTGGGACATTACAGTCACAAGCAAGCGGTTATGAACAAGCAAGAAAAGCAGGCCTTAGCCGATGAATCGGAAGATGAATTGGCCACGTTTTTTCGCTACCGCCGACTAGCGACGCGCAGAAGCTCTATTCTGGTTTCTATTCTGGCTCCGATCGGCAAAGCCATCGTTGTTGGTCTCATGCTTTGCGCGATCTTAGTTCTGTTGTGGAATTACGCGACAATGATGCGTGTCAAATTACAATCGATTGGCATCGATCACCTGCAGATAAACCTTGCGGAAGTCGTCCCCGCATGGACGAAAAAAGCTAAAAAGTTTAAAGAGCTGAACACGACAGAGCTGGCACAGTTGAACTCTCGAAGAGGACGCACCGTCGAGCCTGTAGGTCAATTCAATGGGGATCCATTTGTGTCTTGGGTTCTGAGGGGTTATTGGGTCAGAGTGGAAAGGGCGATCATGCCCTCGTGCAAGAAATGGGAAGTTTCCGGAGATTGCAGTCGAAAGGCTTGGTATCTCGCCTACAAAGGACTTCGCGCAAGTTTGAGGCCGATTTCTAATTTTGATATGACACAAGTGCAAAAACTGCCAAAGATGGAGCAGGTGATCCTTCTCTTTGCCATGTCACAGTCCGTTATGGGGCAAAGATCGGACGAGTTGTTTGATCAGGCTATGAAAGTAGCATCAGGTGAAAAAAATCTCCAGGTCGCGATTCTTGACGCTCGGCTTAAAGGTATTGTTCGGGACAATCAGCAAATTTTGCTAGCACGCACTATGTCGCAGGCGGAGCAACTGCAAGTTGAATCGACGACAATGCTCAAGTGGCGAATTCTACAGTACGTTGTCAAATACGAGTCCCAAAAAAACAGGGCGAGTGTCGCTCTTGATTCAAACGTTCGTAAGGGTTTTTTGGAGTTAATCCGCTCTGGTGTTCTAAAGTCTGACCCCGTCACCCTGGTGCTGGTAGCCAACACCTTTATAAAGCTTGGTATGTCCAAAGAGCTCGCGCCGGTGACCGAAGCCGTGGCATCACAGGAAAGTCCTAAAGAGTTCGATCCTAATCTATACCGGGAGATTTCAATCGCCTCCATCAGGGCAAATATGCTCCGCGGACAGTTGGGTGATGCTCTAAAACGGGCATCGACGTTACAAATGCAGCTTGGACGGGACGCGATCAGTAGCCATCTGATGGGGTCGGCTCTTCTGGCAACGAAAAATGAGTCCAGCGCATCCGAGGCGGTGACGTCATTTCAGGCGGCCGTAAAAGGTCAGAATCTATGGCAATCACATTTAGGCCATTTTTTAGCATTGACGCGCGCAGGAAGGCTAGCGGATGCGGCGCCGACGATGCCCATACTTCAGCGAATGAGCACTACAGCGAACTCAACTTGGATAAAAATGGCGATAGCCGAGTACAATCTGACTCGTGCCAAGAAGGCCGGTCAGGCGCCTCAGGCAACATTT
>JBEIGW010000047.1:0-13610 GCA_040381655.1 Deltaproteobacteria bacterium | reverse complement strand
AGGCTCACCTTTTGCGCCTCGATTCACGACCATTCCATCCAAGAGCATATCGCGCTTAATGAGTTCATCGTAAAGTGTGGCCCGCGACAGCGCTTCGCGCCTCAAACGATGAAGGGTATCTAGATTTATTTTCGGACGATGAGGCTCAAGCAAGGTCTGAATCTTAGAATATTGTTGGCTACTGATTCGGTTGAGGTTCAAGATTACAAAAAACTCAAGGATGACAAGTAAGCCCAGGAGGGCAACAAGGCCTCCTAAAAACCATCGTTTAAGCAACGAAAATGACAAAGACGGACGTCCCATAGGCCATCCAGTACTCCATGCAAAGCTGGTTATTCCCCTAGTCATTCTCGGGAGTTCCCCGTTGGCACCCAAGCCTTGGCATTTATCTCTTTGTTTTTAGACGGTTACAAAAGCCATTGCCTAAGCCGGAGGCGGCTGGTAGATCATGGCCCCTCTATGTCAAGACTCCGGTTTACATTGGAAAAAACAGCCTCCGGCTCTCGGGCGCGGGCGACTCGATTTCAGACTCTGCACAATGAGGTACTGACACCGACCTTCATGCCGGTTGGAACACACGCATCGGTTAGAAGCCAAAGCCGTGAGGATCTTCTCGAGTCAGGGGCCCAGGTTTTACTGGCTAACACGTATCACCTGCTTCTTCGTCCAGGCGTCGAGATTTTCCAGCAATTTGGCGGTATCCATAACTTTATGAAATGGCCTAGGTCAGTCTTAACTGATTCGGGTGGCTTCCAAATTTTCTGTCTGCCAAATTCTCGCGTGATGAAAGAAGAGGGAGCCTACTTCAAATCTTACGTCGACAATCGAACGATTTGTCTAAGCCCGGAAAAGTCGATTGAGACGCAGCGCTTTATCGGATCTGACATCATGATGGTGCTTGATCAATGCGTGCCGTCGACCGTTGAGCGGCAACTCGCTAAAGACGCCATGGAACTGACCCACCGCTGGGCTCTTAGAAGTCTAGCGGCTCGGGGTGATTCTCCTCAGTCACTATTCGGTATTGTCCAAGGGGCTTGCTATGAAGATTTGCGAGTCGAGAGTGCCAAGGTTATATCGGATATGCCCTTTGACGGATATGCCATCGGTGGTCTAGCGGTTGGTGAATCGAGGGCCGAAAGAGAGGACTGCACAGCAGTTGTAACCGATCTTCTACCAAAAGATCGGCCGCGGTATCTGATGGGCGTGGGCACTCCTCTGGATCTTTTAGAGGCCGTTCACCGCGGGGTCGACATGTTTGATTGTATCCTGCCGAGCAGTCTTGCCCAGCAGGGCGTCACATTTACGACCTTAGGAAAACGCGATCTACGTCGTGGCTTATACCGTGACATGGACGCTCCCCTCGATCCCGGCTGTAGTTGCTACACATGTCAAACGTATTCCCTTGCTTATCTTTACCATATCAATCGCGTGCGTGACACCAGAGCATGGCAGCTACTGGCTCTCCACAACATTCATTATTATATGAAGCTGACGCGGCAAATGCGTGAGCACATCCTGGCTGATACGTGGCTGCCATTCTACAAAGAGCAGCAAGAGATTCTATCAGGCAATGACAGCTCCGGTCCGAAGTCTGTGATCAAAGCCAAGGATCAACGACTTTCTCATCGATTTAGTCGCGGTCGCTACGAGGTTATTGCACAAGAGGGTTTTGGAAAAATACGCTGCACAATATCAGGCGAGGTCATGCACTCCGTAAATAATCCTGAAGTAGAGGCCCGAGAGCTTTATGTGGAGCAATCAAGACTCCTTGAACGACTAGGTAATGCCGAAGAAAAATCGCTCGTGATTTGGGATGTTGGTCTCGGCTCCGCTGCAAATGCCATGGCTGCGATTAATGCTATCGAGTCCATACCGGCTGATGTGCGACCCAGGAAAGTAAAAATATTCAGCTTTGAAAACGACATGGATGCCCTGAAGTTGGCTTTGGGTCACAGGGGCTTATTTCGTCACCTCCGACACGGCGGGCCAGAAACGCTTGTAAAAGACGGCAAGTGGACCAGCAAGTGTGGATTAATCGAGTGGATACTGCTAGATGGAGATTTTGCACAAAGAAAATTTGAGGCTGACGCCGCTCATTTAGTTTTCTTCGATCCATTTTCATTCAAAACTGACGGCGCACTGTGGACTCTATCGTCATTCAGAGAAATGTACGGTTGTTTAAAAGATGAGGCCTGTCTGATCTACACCTATACAAACTCGACCGCTATTCGAGCAGCCATGCTCGCTGCCGGTTTTGCGGTAGCAAAAGGCCAGTCTACTGGACCCAAGAGTGAAACAACGGTTGCCTTAACAACCAAAGCTCAAGAATCAGAGCCCGGCCTTAGTCTTCTGGATCGAACCTGGCTTGATCGCTGGCAACGCAGTGATGCCAAGGCTCCATTTGGATGCGCCGATCACGATACCGATTGGCAAGAATCCATCCCAAACCACCCCCAGTTTGCCGAACCGTGCCGAACAGCCCACATTGATGCTTAATTCTGTAATTACAATCACTTATATTATTTTTAATAGAATCTTATAAAAATCATTGGACGCACGGCCAGAAAAGGGGTACATCCGAACCTATAGGGCCTAATATGTAATCACCACTTAAGATGACTAGTGGTATGAATTTAAAGGGAAAATTTACAAAGCTGCCATAATTTAGCGCACAGGAGTCTCGGCATGAATATCTCAGCGATCAAATCATTAATAACCAAAAGCACGACGCCAATCGGCGCTTTCAGGGGCTTAATTATTGCGTCGTTGATTTTGATGCCTTCAATCTCCTCGTCGGAAGCATTGGCTAAGACTAAGAAGCTTAAGCCTCTTCTGAATCCCGCAGCAACGTCGGCAACCGAAGAAGAAATCGACATTAGACCGCTTGCCGATGCACGCAGTGATCTGAAGCCAAAAGCCTATTCCGCGGATGAGCGCGAGCTAGTCGCAAAACAAGCCCTCATGATGATGAAGGACTTATACGTTCATCGTGAGCTTAAGATTAAAGATTTTGGCGCCGGAGCAGACCCTGTGCCACGGCTTGAAGATATGGTTAAGCGCGCAGGCTCGATGAATGATGATGACTTTCATGCAGCCATGCAGAAGATATTTTTAGATGTTCACGATCATCACACCAACTATATTGCGCCAATGCCGCTGAGGTGTAGCTACGCTCTTGCACCGCTGGCTTTTACGGATGTCTACGACAACGGCAATCTGAAGGTCATCGTCAAGAATAGAACACGTCTCTTAAAAGATAAAACACCTGAAACCGAGAGCGTCAAAACTGGTGACGAACTGGTTGCCATGAATGGTGTTCCAGTTTCCAAGCTTATCGAAGATGGGAAGAAAACAAGTGGTGGCGCTAACGATGACGCTATGACTGTAGGCGCTGTGCGCAATCTATCGCTGCTGTCACTGGCACAGAATACAATTCCATCACAGGATGACATCACGTATACGCTCAAACATGACGGAGCAGAATACACAGTTAAGTCCAAATATTTCGCAGCCGTAAACATACCGGGCTGTGCGGATGAAGCTGATGCGGAGGCCCAAGGTCTATCATCAGTAAAGCGCGAGATGCTTCGCGCTGAAAATCCGAATGTACGAGTTTATAAAGACTTTGTCGCACCTGAAAAGGCTGCGCCCTTTGCAAACGAGGAAACCTTGCCGGTTGGACAGTTCTATACGATAGACACTCCTGCAGGAAAAATCGCCAAGTTTGATCTAGAAACGTTCATGCCAGATGGTGACGCGTCAGCAGACAGCGTTATCCACCAAGTACGTCTTCAACTTGAGAAATCGCAACCAAACGCAGCCGCTTTGATTATCGACATGCGTGGTAATGGTGGTGGTCTTATTCTACTGGCAGAGGGACTAACACAGTTATTCACGCCCAATAGTATCGACACCATGCCGGTTCGCTTTCTGCCAAATCAGCTCAACTTGGATACTTTTTTAAAGGCAAACCAGGGTAAGGAAAACGGCTGGTCTCAAGACGCTAAAGAAGGCATGGCGGCTCAGTCTCGTTATACGAAACCTCGTAACATCACGTCAAAAGATGCAGCCAATCGTTACGGACAAGTTTGGTTTAAGCCAGTGGTCGTTCTAACTGACGCAAACTGTTATTCGGCCTGTGACCTTTTCGCGGCCGCTATGCAAGACCATGCGGCAGCTACAGTTATCGGAACACACAGTACGACTGGTGCTGGTGGGGCTAACGTGATGTCCTATGACATCTTTAGACAAATTTTTGATCAAAACGAAGGTGAGAATCCCTTCGTAAAACTGCCTGGTAAACAGAGCATGCGCGTCTCTTGGCGCCAAACGATCCGTGTTGGCAAAAACAAGGGCGAGCTGATCGAAAACGCAGGGGTCAAATCGGATGTGACTGTTCGATATGTTACTGAGGATGTCGTCGGCGGTGAGTCGCGCGTATTGATGGGCGAAGTTCATAAAGCCATCGATCAACTTATCCCGCGTTACAAAAGCTCTATCACCCTTGCTTCAAGCTTGAAGCAAACAAATGGACGATCTGCGACATGGACCGAGACCGTTAAAGGTATAGACACGTTAGAAGTTGTTCAGGCAGGCAACGTGCTTGCTACTTATCACGCCGAAAAGAATGGACAAGATGTCGAGGTAAAGCTTGACGATCTTAAGGGTACTTGGAGTGAAGAGCCTCTTCATGTGGTAGGAAAACTGGATAACAACGTACAGTTTCGTGTTGTCCGTGAAGTGCGCTGGCGTGGAGATTCTCTTAACGCTGAGACGGAGCTCAAGGAAAAGTTCAAAGACGATCTTAAGCACTGGCATGCCATCCAGTTGGCCGGTCCAACGGGAGAAGGCTGGCAGGTAAAAGACAAAGCACTTCGCGTCGGTAAGGGTCCAAAATATAGCCCGAGTGTTGTCACCCAGGTTTTCGCAACTGTCGACACCGATGGCAAAGACAATATCCTTCTTGATCTAGCCATGACGTTGGATACGGAAGATGACATGGACTTTGTCAATATCATCGTCCGCGACCCTAACACTGGCCGTGAAGAATACGTGGCCTCTGTGTCGGGAACTGCCGATATCAAACCAGACGAAACACTTTCAATACCAGTAGACGGTCTAAAAGAGGTCGAAATCGTATTCGAGTTCATGAGTGATGAAAACTGGCATATGAACGGCCCGAAAATTACTAAACTTGGGCTTAAGACCGAGTAGACAAAATAGACATCCATAAAAGTCAGGCCGGGCGATCAGATCAAACTCTATCGCCCGGTTTATATTTTATGAACTCACACACAAGCCCTGCATAAGAATTTTATTAGTCCAGCTAAAAAATCCAAGGCTGGTACTATATTGAGTCGTAATACCCTGAAGGCGTCCGCGTTTACACTTCTGCTGCAAATCCATATAGGCTTGATCGACGTATTTTGAATCAGACGTAAAACCCAGGATGACGAACTGTTCGGTCTTAGCCTTTACCATTTTGCCAGAGCCCTGACCGGCGTAAGGATCAAAATCACTGACGTGCACATGATGAATAGAGTGCATACAGCCCGAAATTGCAAATGACAGGACAATCAAAATCCAAAAACGCTTCACGACGTTTGTCCCCCAGTTAGGCTTTGTTACAGTAACCGGTCGCGGTCACTTTACGCTTGAGCACCAAACCCAGGAAGTAATTATACATCTCATCCTTAGTTAAGATCCCCTGAACTCGACCTCCAGCGCACTTGTCTTTCATCTCTTCACCAAGCTTATCGACGTAATCATTATCAAAATTCAGGGCGAAGAAAATCCACTTTTCAGTCGACGCACTGACCTTATTTGTTCGCTTCTCCGGTATCTGAGTTAACGAAACGCTTTGAACGTGGACGCATGAAGCTGTCGAAAGGATAATTAGTCCTAGTTGAATAAATCGTTTGAACATCTAGATAGTCTCCTTCTTCTGCTTTTTCTTCTTCCCACGACTTTTATCACCTGGCCCCGCGTCTGCTGTATCCTTGGCAATCATACAGTAGCCTTTGATCTTAACAATCTCACCACTTATGACCGGGTACTTTCGCATTTCACGAATGGAAACAAGTCCTGTTATCTGTCCCGTTGGGCATTCCTTGTAAAGATCGTGAATAATATTTTGTGCATAGGTCTCCGAGAATACCGGAACTCCAGTTCGCGGGCCCTGCTGAAACAACTGAATGATATCCGTAACACCGTCTATGTCTTTTTTTGCAGCTTTTGATCCGGTAAATGCCTTGGCGATTTTACCAGCCTCTTCGAAATCAACACCGTCTTCACTGACTTTTATTTCAAAAGGTTTGAGCGTGAATTTTTCATCATCGTTGACGTCCCCAACCTGCACATGATGCAAAACAGCGCAGGATGCTGGTATTAGGGAGCAAAAAATAAATAGAGCCGATTTTATCGCGCGCATAGAAGCCCTTTTAGAAATTGACTGACTTAGTGTCATGGTCACAGACCGTGTACGCATTGTCAAATATTTCAGTCAAGGCCTCTGTCTTAGACTTTCCATGGCAGCAGAAACGCCAGAACCAATTTTAAATTTATGACCACAATCGGCCAGAGCGAACTCCAGCGCGGCGAGACCTTCGATCATCATAAAGGGACCAACAAACCCTAGGTGACTAAAACGAATGATACGCCCCTTCAAATCGTCCTGGCCTCCGGAGATGATGGCTCCATACTTGGCTTTTGCTTGAGCTAAAATAGCAGTTCCATCAAGACCGGCCGGAACTTTGATCGCAGTCAAAGCATCGGAGGCTGCTCGGTCCTCCACAAACAACTCAAGTCCCAAAGCTTTGACTGCCGCTCGACAAGCCCGCGACATGCGCTGATGATGCGTAGCGAACTGATCAACACCGATACGGTGAATATCCTGTAGTGCCGCGTACAAAGACTGAATCAAACTGACTGCTGGCGTCCATGCAGTGCGACCATTGGCTTGCCCTAAACGTTCTTTGTTCAAATCAAAATAAAATTTTGACCTGGAGGATAAACGACTCCAAGCACGATCAGAAAGAGCCACAAAACTAAGTCCCGGAGGCACAGCAAAACCCTTCTGGGATCCTGCCGTAACTGCATCAATACCGAGTAAGTCCATGTTGACGGGGTGAGCGCCAAGAGATGAAATGGCATCAACCACGACCAGTGTCTCTGGAGATAAATTTTTGACTGCTTTGCAGATGGCAGGGACATCAAACCTCGCACCGGTCGACGTCTCGTTGGCCTGCATGAAAAAAACTTTTGGAGACCCGTGCTGCTTAAATGCTGCCTCGACCTGGGCGACAGTCGGAGCCTTACCCCACTCTACTGGGATCACGGCAACTTTATTTGAGTATGCCTCGTTAATCTTTTGCCAACGCTCGCCAAACTTTCCAGCAACGACCGTCATGACGGGATCACCCGGCTCAGTAAGATTAACGACTACAGATTCCATGGCACCAGTACCGGATGCAGTAAATATGACAGGCGATGTGCTCGTACCAAATAGTGGCTTTAAAAGATCGATACAGGCTTTGACGGTAGCCTCAAACTCTTTGCTACGATGATAAACATCCGTATCCAGTCCAGCTTGTCTGATATGCCAAGGTGATGGTGTGGGACCAGGGCAAAAAAGTCGGTTTGGGGTAAACAGTTCGCGTTCCATAGAAGATGTCGTCCCTTGTTTAGATGACCGCGGATATATGATGCCGGTTCCACGAGTGTGCCCACTCAGAGGGCATTAAGCAACCGTCTTTATTGACTTATCACCCACTCGGATAAATAGAATGTAAAAACTAGTGATGACCCACTGAAACATTTGGATATTGAGGCTCCATTCCAATCCAGCGTGTAGAAGAATCCCCATCACCAGAAAAGGGACTCGGCACCATGGAATCCAGATCATAAACGGAAACAAAAGCTCAAATCCCAGGGTAAAGTACGTGGCGATCATGGATCCTGTCGCCGTCAACACGAAGTCAGGTATAGGAAACCTCTCAAACTCGCCCAGCTGGAGAACGGTGCCGACCGCGGTTCCTTGCCGCCAGGACTCTCCCTTGATTTTCCAAAGGGCGGCCGACAGGTAAACAATACAAAGCTGTAATTGCAGAATTCGCTGGGGCCAAGCTGTTATGACGTTGCTTTCGCTAACTAACACGTTCTTTTCACGATGGGCACGAAAATAGGAGGTTAAGCTAAAAGCTGCATCAGAGCGTGCAAAAATTAGAAAAAAGCTTCCAATTCTAATCAGACTATCACCCGAGTGTAGAATGGCAGAGTTACGCCAAGCATAACTACTGGCCGCGAGCCACATGCAAAACGCCGCGGTTCGGGGAAATACACCCAAAACAAGACCCAGCCCACCCGCAAGGCCCAAAATTTTCATAAACAGAATGGCCTTATCACTATAGCCAGTCAGCGCAAATATTTGGATTCGAAATATTGACGTGAGCTGTTGATGAAGTTCTGGCGGAATAACTCCATTGTTGCCAAACCACATTTCCATATCAGGCCACAGAAGTAGAAGGTTCACTAGAGCCAAAAAACCAAACCAAAGCCTAAACAAACCTAACGGCCTTGGGTCAATGGGCTCCTCAACCCAATTCTTAAATGCTAACCATGCGGTAAAAAAGCTGCGAGAGATTTTAGTCATGGCACGTCACTCTCTGGTGGTGAATCCACGATCAACTCGAAAAATTTGTAGGTAAGCCACGGCGAACTGTTGTGGGCTGCCCTCGACCGGGGCGTCAGAGTATCGCTAGTCGGACGCCAATGACGCACGAGACTAATATTTTTTGTATCAACACCCTGCCGGCGCAACTCTCTGGAAACAAATTTCGTATAGGGCAACCAAAGATGTTTTTCCTGGTCAACACGAAGGTGGTCATTGAAATACTTTCTCCACCGCTCTTTCTGCCACCTCTCGCCGTAGGGCATGGATAGCATGTCGGTCAGGTAAAACTCGAATCTTTGACCAGACTTATCCTCGTAGGAGACTTCTATTCTCACATCATCGGATCTTGGATTGGGGGCAAACATATCCCAGTATTGCCAGAGATTCAGCGTCACCAAAGCACGTGACGAAATCGCCGTAAAAAATGGCTTTGGTGGGAAGAATTCTTCTGGAGCAGAAAAGCTAAACGCTGCAAAGCCGTAGATCACGACGATGAACGGTCGCCAATTTGAATGAAGGAATCTTTTAAAGCTCATGTTATTTCTAACGCCCCAGGGCCCAAGTGGCTTTGGGGATATATTTTATCATTTAAATAGAGCTTTGGCGTTATGGTCCAGCTAACTTTTTAATCCACCAATCAGCACCTGACGATCCACCAACAAGGTTCGTTGACCAACCTATGACGTATAGGTTGTCAGCATCGATGGATCCTGAGGTCGTTACTAGGGCGGTGACTTGATCAGCCGCCGATCCCGTACCGTTGAAGATTTTATCCCAAGCACTGGCGTTTTCTACGAGTGTGTTACTAAATTGCCTGATCCATAGATTCTGTCCATTGACCGAGCCGTTAGAAGATTTATATCCACCCACATAAACTCGGTTTGACGAATCGATTGCAATAGCCTGGGCTGCGTGCTGCTGTGGCAAGGCGGTATTCAGCTCTGATGTGAGCGCAAGGGATGCCGTATACTTTTGAATCCACCAATCGGAGTCAGACGAAGACGTAACGCCTGCCACATAAACTGCACCTGAACTGTCTAGCTTAATTGCGCTCGCATAGTCAGCCGAACCAGAACTGTTACCGGTTGCCGAGACCTCGACTGCGCAATCGGACATTCTAAGTCTTTTCACAAAAAGCCTTTGATCGGGGCCAGTCGCAGCATGGTATCCCGTCACATATATCTTGGAAGATGAGCTGTTTACCGCGACCGCTGTTCCTCGATCACCCAAATTAGCAGCGCCATCGTCAAGTTTCTGTTCACACAACAGAGTGCCATCGGACTGAAATTTCTTAAGCCATACATCCTCACCAGACGAGCCACCCGCAAGATTTCGTCCATAGCCAACAACATAGACATTACTGCTAGAATCGGTCGTAACACCAAGAGCCTCGTCGTTGCCGTTACCTGAATTAATGAGCATATCCCAATAACTTGTATCCTCGATACCAGCTGACGAGTACTTCTTAATCATCCAGTCCCAATCTGCTCCGTTCCACCGAGAACCGACCACGTAAACATTATTGGAGCCATCAACGGCAACGGATCTAGCGATTTCATCAACGCCAGGGTCGCCCACATCCTTATTCCAGTTTGCAGTGTCTTCCACGCCACGCCTTGAGAACTTCTTAATCAGCCAGTTCTTATCTGAACTTGAATGATAGCCCACGACATAAAGATTTCCGCTCGAGTCCACCGCACCCGCCAAGGCCTTATCATCTCCGGACCCTTGATCGTAACTTAGGTCGCGGTTCCAGAGGTTATTTCCTTCGGTTGCGGTGAAACTAAAGGAACCTGATCCCAGTGACGTTTGCTCGTTTCCGGCAATATCCGCTGCTTTTGCGCTCACCGTATAGGTCTGGCCTTTAATCAAATCACTATCATCCAATGTATAGGTCCAAGACGTGGTCCCTGAAACAGATAACCAGTTGGGGCATGCGGCAGTGAAATCACTTGCGGACTGGTCGAAGCAAGACCCGGCCCCCTCTTGAATTGAGATCACCGTGGACGAAACACCCGTAGCCGCATCCGATCCTGTGCCGCTAATTACAGTCGTAATTCCCACTGTCGAATCTGGGTTAAGTGAACCAGATGTTGTCAGCGCTGACGACGGTCTGGTCACGTCTCGGCTGAACGTAGCGCTGCCGCTGAAAGCATCTACGTTACCGGCAAGATCAGATGCTTTCACACAGACCTTCCAGGATTCGTCTGCGTTCATTGCTGCATTATTTGTATTGGGAGCACTGCCAGTATAGGTTAAAGAGGAATTGCAAGTAGTGGCCGCGGTAACCACCACGTAGGACAAACTATCATGGTTGGATGCTGTCGCTGACGTTAGTATGGCCGACGCCGCCGTTTGGTCTGCAATGTTAAGATATCCGTCAGAAACAACAGCCGCAAGGGTGACGGCCGAAATGCTCGGCGACATAAAATCAGTCACAAAACTAGCCGATGCGCCATACACAGTGTTTCCAGATGTGTCGACGACTTTAGCACACAACTTATAGGTTGCGCCGTGCCCTAAAGACACATCATCCGCGCTCGGCATGCCCGCGTAACTAACTAAAGCGTCACAAGTCGTCGCTAAACTCACGACAGCGTACGAATAAACACTGCCTCCAGATGATGAGAGGGATCCACCGAGACTCGAGGATAATGCCCTCTCTGTAGCATTTAAGTAACCATCCAATACAACGGCGCCTAACGCCAGGCTCGTAAATGTTGGACCACTCGTATCAACGGCAAAGGTTGCTGATGAGCCAAAGGAAACATTGCCGGCGAGGTCTGTCAACTTCACGCAAACCTTGTAGTTTCCATCAGCACCGATATCGGAAGAATCTGCATTAACACTTGCGCCGTAACTTAGCGCAGCGTCACACGTTGTGGAACTAGCGACAAGTTTGTAAGTGTCGCTACTGTACCCGCTGGCAGTAAGAGCGCCCAATATTGTTGTGGATTGACTACGCTCAGATTGATTGAGGTAGCCATCTGACGCATTTCCTGCCAGTGCCAACGACGTAAAGCTTGGGACGATATTATCAAAGGTGACATCAGACGATGCGCCAAATGCATCTGGGTTACCCGCAAGATCAGAAAGTTTTGCACACACCTTATATCCCCCAACCGCTACGAACGCAGGATCGTTCGACCTAGGGATAGCGCCGGACCATCCGGTGGCCCCAGAGCAAGACGTAGTACTTGCCACCAGGACGTACGAAATTGAGTCATAGCCGCTTCCAACTACCGCAGACGTTAGGTTATTACTCGCGCTACTTTCCGCTAAATTAATGTAGCCATCCGTAGCATCTCCCGCGAGTGAGATGGACGTAAAGCTTGGCACCACTGTATCCACATGGATCGTGTCCGATGCGCCAAAAGACTGGTTTCCGGCAACATCGATAAGCTGCACGCAAACCTTATAATCACCATTTAGCCCGGTGAACTCAGCGCCAGTTGGTAATGATGCACCGTAAGATGACAGGGCAGAGCAAGTGGCCGACGCTAAAGCAACCTTGTAATGAGTCGCTGACTGTCCGGAAGCCATCAGAGAGCCCACCAAAGCCGTTACTCCTGAGGATTCCGCTGCATTCAAATAGGTGTCAGCTGCTGCATTTGCGAGAGAGATACTCGTGAAGGCGGGTGCCACACTGTCAAAGGTGACGTCAGGAGAGCTCCCGTAAGTTGTATTACCAGCGGTATCGCTCAGTTGAACGCAGACCTTATAGCCACCTTGCGCCGTGAGAAGCGCATCGTTTGCCTTTGGGATACTACTGGTCCAGGTCAATGGGAAACCGCAGGTTGAGGTATTAGTCACAAGAGCATACATCACAGACGACTGTCCAGAGACAGATAACGATCCTGCCACATCACTTGTTAGTCCATGCTCGGAACTATTTATATAACCATCAGCAGCATCGAAAGCTAATGGGAACGATGTGAATATCGGTGCTGTAGCATCAAATAAAAACGTTGCTGAAGCTCCGTAGGCTTTGGGATTACCAGCGACGTCCGACAACTCGACACAAACTTTGTAAGACGACCCATCGATTGCGATATCAACGCTATTCGCACCTGGTACGGCGGAACTGTAAGTGACGGCCGCATCACACGTCGTGGCTGCGACGACGACGGCATACTTGGCCGAATCATAATTGGCGCCAACCAGATTTGATACGATGGCCGTCGAGACCGCGTGCTCGCTAACATTGATATACCCATCACTGGCTGGGCCAGATCGATCGATTGACGTAAACGAAATGGCCTGATTTACAACTGTAATCGAAGACGACTCACAATAGCCGGCCTGTGATTCCGCGTCCGTCACACTCGCGCACACCTTGTAGTTGCCGTTGACACCAAACACTGAATCATCTGACTTTGGAACTGCTGCAGTGAAAGTCTGGCTATTGTTACAAGTGGCAGTCGAAGCGATCACCGAATAGGCCGTCGTAGCCACCGTGCTGCTTGGCGCACTGACTCCTGATGTTACAACTAAATTTTGGCCGTGGTCAGTCGAACTGATATAGCCGTCCATCGCCCCATTAGCCAAGTCCACTGACGCACAGGTGGGCGCAGATAGTAACGCCATAAATGACACTGATGCGCCGTAGTCGGCTGGATTGCCGGCGTTATCCGTAAGCCTCACACAGACCTTATAGGACTCGGCTTGCACACTGATACCGGAATCATTATCAACAGGCATTGGCCCGTATGAGAGCGCTGCATCGCAATTTGTGGCACTTGTGACCAATGCGTACTCAGCCGTATCGTAACCAATTGCAGTAAGGGTCCCCGCCACTGGCGTGGTAGCCACATGCTCAGCCGCACTCATGTAACCATCAACTGTTGACGCACCAAGAGCCAAGGATGAAAATGCTGGAGACGTCGTGTCCACATGAATCACCGATGATGCCCCGTAAGTTAAATTTCCGGCGTCATCT